>NZ_JBFAYF010000011.1:0-155044 GCF_040681165.1 Actinoplanes sp. NPDC051851
TCGACAAGCTGACCGATCAGCTCGGCATCCACCCCGCCCGGCAGGCCAGGCTCCAACGACTGCTGCTTCTTCGCCACCGCGGCAGTATCCACGGCGTCAGTTGTCATGGTCATCAGATGCGTCTCCTTGATCAGGAGTTACACCGTTATTTGTACAGTCCCTGTTAGGGGCGGTTGGAGCCCGCGATAGGCCCGAAAAGGGCGACCGGAGCACGCGGTCCGGTCGGTTGGGGGCGATGGGCGCACGCGGTTGGGCCGGTAGGGGCGGTGGGAGCGCACGGTCCGGCTTGCGGGGGCGGTGGGAGCGCACGGTCGGCCGTTTCGGGGCGGTGGGAGCGCACGATCGCGGTGTGAGTGCTTGTGGCGCCCCCGGGCGGGCGGTAGGGCGGCACGATCGCGTTATGTGTGCCGGTGCCGCCCTTGCCAGCGCCGATCGTGTGCTGCTGCAGCCCCGGTCGTAAGCGGCGGCACCGAGAACGAGGCGAGCACGCGAACACGGACGGTGGGGACTCCAGGGTGTGTCGCTGGTAGTGACACACCCTTCTCGCCGCCTCGCCGCCTCGCCGCCTCGCCGCCTCGCCGCCTGGCTGGCGGGTTGATGAGTTGCGGGAGGACTGGCGGGCTCGCGGGACGGAGTTAGGCGAGGTGCGGCAGGAGTGCTGTCCAGGCCTCCGCGGCCGCGCCGGCGATGGGACCGTTCTCGCCGAGCAGGGCCGGGACGATCGGAGGCGGCGAGTCGCGGTGGATGGACATCAGCCCGGCTCGGTAGGCGCTCTGTATCTCGTCAGGAACCGCCGCCAGCAGATCGACGCCGAGGCCCCCGAGGGTGACCAGGTCGGGGTCGAGGCCGTTGACCAGCCCCGCGATACCCCGGCCGAGTGAGGCGGCGATGGCCCGGACCGCTTCTGCGGCAGCTGCGGGATCGATGTCGAGCGGGGCGGCGCTCTGGACGTTAGCTCGGTCGAGTGCCTGCCCGCCAGCCGTATTCTCCTCCGCTTTGCCGGGGAGTGGAGTGCCTGGTGTGCCGTCCTGCGGATAGCCCGGTGCGGCGACCGGCGGGGTTACCTCCAAGCTGAGCGGTGGGGCCACATGGCATGGACCGGGGGGTGTGCCCGGCAGCGGAGTTGCGGGTTTTCCCGGCACTGAATTCGGGGGTGTGCCTGGTGGTGGGGGAGTGGGTGCAGAGAGAAGAGTGTGCAGGGCGGGAAGGGCAGGAACGGCGGTGGCGATGACGCGACGGGCGTAGGAGATGGGGTCCACCGGCGGCGGGGCTTTCAGATGGCGGGCCAGTGCGGTGCCGTCGACGGACATCCCCCAGCAGCCGGAGGCACCACAGGCACAGGGGATGGAGGGATCGCCGAAGGGCATGTGGCCGTACTCGCCGGCGGCACCGCGCGCGCCGGTGACGGGGCGGCCGTCCTCGACCACCGCGCCACCGAGGCCGGCCTCGATGCGCAGGTGGAGGGCGACGGACGCGCCGACGGCGGCACCGCGATGGGACTCGGCGGCGGCGGCCAGGGTGGCGTCGTTGCCGGCGACGAAGACCTCGGCGTCGGGGTAGAGCGTGGTCAGATCCACGTCGAGCCAACCGGCGGTGGTCGCGTTCATCCACCACGACCGCGAGCCGCCTCCGGAGGTGGTCCCGGAAGCGAGGGTGTCCGGAGTCGTGGCGGTGCTACCGGCGCGAGGTGGGCGCGACGTGGCGAGGCTCGTGGTGGGGACGACGTCACGGGTGGCGGCAGCCGGGGTGGCGGCAGCCGGGGTGGTGACGGTGGTCGAGGTGGTGGCGGTGGTCGAGGTGGTGACGGTGCCGGGGGCGGAGACGCCGATGGCGCGGAGGCGGTGGCCGTACAGGAGGCGGAGCTGATGGATTGCGGTGCGGAGGGCCGCGTGGACCTGGGGCCAGTCGGCGCCGGCGTTGCGGCCCTGACGGGAGGCGGCGGTGGTGCCGCCGAGTTCGACGACGTCGATGCGCCAGGACTCGTGGGTGATCGAGATGGCCAGGGCGAGCGGGCCCTCGGGGTGGGGCAGGAGCACGGTGGTGGGGCGGCCTCGGGTGCCGCTCGGGGCGGCCGGGCCCTGCACCAGCAGCGAGGCGCGGCTCAGCTTGGTGACCAGCTCGGTGGCGGCGCCGGTGCCCACGCCGAGTGCGCGGGCGGCGTCGGCACGGGTCACGCCAGGGGTGCGGTGCACCACCTGGAGCAGTTCGGTGGAGCGCGTCGTCACATCCGATCCCCTTTTTATGCTCTTGCTTCAAGCTTATTCTACGGAGGTGAGCTTCAACCGCCCCGCGATGATCGTTCTCGGAGCCTCCGCCTTCTTCTACGTGACCGCCGAAACCCTCCCGGTCGGTCTGCTGCCGCAGATCTCGGCGGGCCTCCATGTCAGCGAAGCCCAGGTCGGGCTGCTGCTGACCAGTTATGCCGTGGTCGCGGCGCTGAGCACCATTCCGCTCACCGCCCTCACCATGCGGGTGCCCCGGCACATGTTGATCGCCGCTACGGTAGCGATCTTCGTTGTGGCGCAGGCGGCCGCGGCGTTC
Source organism: Actinoplanes sp. NPDC051851 (assembly GCF_040681165.1). NCBI lineage: Bacteria > Bacillati > Actinomycetota > Actinomycetes > Micromonosporales > Micromonosporaceae > Actinoplanes > Actinoplanes sp. NPDC051851. The sequence continues at coordinate 2,542 of NZ_JBFAYF010000011.1, forward strand.
GCGCCCAGCTTTCCGATTCTGGTCTTCTCCCGGCTGATCTGTGCACTCGCGCACGGGGTCTTCTGGTCGGTGATCGCTCCGGTCACCGCTCGGCTGGCGCCGCCGGGGCAGGCAGGGCGGGCAACCGCGATGGTCTTCACCGGGAACTCGCTCGCGACCGTGGTCGGGGTTCCGTTGGGTACGGCGCTCGGCCAGTGGCTGGGCTGGCGGGTGGCGATCGGGCTGATGGCGGTCGGCGGGGCGATCTGTGTCGTGCTGCTGTTCGCGTTCCTCCCGAAACTGCCGCCGCTGCCCCGGGACATGGCCACGCGCACCGGGCAGCAGTTGCTGAACTCGGTGCGGATCCTGCGCAATCCGCGGGTACTCCGGCTCAGTCTGGTGACCATGACCGTGGTGACCGGGCACTTCGCGGCGTACACCTACATCGCCCCGCTGGTACGGCGGGACGCCGGGCTGGAGGGGGTGGCACTGAGTGTGCTGCTGCTCGGGTACGGCGCCGTCGGGCTGGCCGGCAACTTCGTCTCGGGGCGGTTTGTGGACCGGAGCCCGGGACCGCTGCTGATCACTCTGATGGCGGTGCAGGCGGGTTCCGTGGCGCTGTTGGCTCCGGTGCTCGGGGTGGTGCCCGCGGTGCTGGCGGCACTGCTCTGGGGCGGCGCGTTCACCGCGATCCCGACCGTCTTCGGGTCGACGGCCCTGCGCGTGGCGCCGACCGCCCGGGACGCGGCCTCGGCGGTGAACGTGGTCGCGTTCCAGATCGGTATCGGCGGCGGGGCGTTCGTCGGCCAGGTGTTCGTGAGTTCCGGGAATCTCGGGGCGCTGCCGGTCCTCGCGGCCATGATGGCGGTCCTGGCATGTCTGATTGTGATCACGTCACGTCAGGTCTTTCCTCGCCGGATCAGTGCCGAGGAGTACCACGCCGCCGAGGCCGAGGTTCTCGCCGCCCACTGACCGCGGCAAATCGCATTACCGGCGTCACGCAATCCGATAAACCGACAAAACGCCAGAAAAATCCTCTTCGTCAACTGAGCGACCGAGTGGGGAGGCCGGCGCCGCCGGAAGCTGACCGAAGAGGTCAGGCGGTGGCCGTTCGAACAGGGCCGGCCGCTCGATCGGGGCCGGCCGATCGAACGGGGCCGGCCGTTCGAACGGGGTTGGCCGGCCGATCAGCTCGGGGCGCGACCGGGCGTGGATCCGCCCGGGTCGGCGGGTGGCTCGTGCGGCTGGGGTCAGAGAGCGGCTTCGGCGGCGGCGAGGAAGGCGTCGTTCTCCTCAGGAGTGCCGATGGTGACGCGGACGCCGTCGGGCTGGAAGGCGCGGACGATGACGCCTCGGTTCTCGCAGGAGGAGGCGAAAGCGGCCGCGCGGTCGCCGAGCGGGAGCCAGACGAAGTTGGCTTGGCTGCTGGGTACCTCGACGGAGAGCTTGCGCAGCGCCTCGGTGACCCGCTCCCGCTCGGCGGTGACCAGGGCGCACCGGCGGCGGACCTCGTCCTCCTGGTCGAGCGCGGCGAGTGCGGCCGCCTGTGCGACCGTGCTGCTGGAGAAGGGCGTGAGCACCTTGCGGATCGCGGCGGCGACCTCGGGGGCGGCGACCAGGTAGCCCATTCGCAAACCGGCCAGGCCCCACGCCTTGCTCATGGTCCGGAGCACGACGATGTTGGGGCGGTCGGCGTACGTCTGCACGCCGTCCGGCACCTCGGGGTCGGTGACCAGCTCGCGGTACGCCTCGTCGAGCACCACCAGCACGTCGGACGGGACGGCGTCGAGGAATCGGTCCAGCGCGTCCTTCCGGATGCCGGCGCCGGTCGGGTTGTTCGGGTTGCAGACGAAGATCAGACGGGTCTGGTCGGTGATCGACGCGGCCATCCGGGTCAGGTCGTGCTCGTGGGTGGCGGTGTTCGGGACGCGCACACTGGTCGCGCCGGCGCCGGCGGCGATGATCGGGTACGCCTCGAAGGAGCGCCACGAGTAGATCACCTCGTCGCCGGGGAGGCAGGTCGCCTTGACCAGGATCTCGGCGAGCGCCACCGAGCCGCAGCCGGTGACGATCCGGTCGGCCGCCACGTCGAGGCGCTCGGCGAGTGCGTCGCGGAGCGCGAGTGCGCCCATGTCCGGGTACCGGTGCATGCTCCGGGCGGCCTCGGTGACCGCCTCGACCACGCCGGGGAGCGGGCCGTAGGGCACCTCGTTGCTGGCCAGCTTGATCGCCTCGGCGATGCCCAGTTCGCGGGCGAGGTCGGCGACGTTGCGGCCGGGCACGTACGCGGGCAGCGCGTCCAGGTCGGAGCGGGTCAGCCGGGTCATTGCGGTCCTCCGGGAATGTCTTTCGGTGCGGGTGCGGGTTCAGAGGTGCCCGAGCCGGGAACGCCCGAGCCGGGAGCGCTGGGGCCCGGGGTGGGGGCGGAGCCGTGAGTGCCGGGGCCCGGGGCGGAGCCGGGAACGCCGGGGGCGGTCGGGATGGGGGGTGGCAGGGCGATGACCACGGTGGCGGCGGCCTTGTCGTGCCAGGCCTGGCGGAGGCGCTGGTCGAAGAGCGGGGAGATCGAGTCCAGGAACTGGAGGACCAGGCCGAGACCGCACCACCAGAACAGGGTCCACATGCCGATCCGGGCCCAACGAGCGAACGCGCGACCGAAACCGATCGGCTCGGTGCTCTCCAGGCGGACCACCTTGATGCGCATCAGCCGCTTGCCCAGGGTCTGTCCGCGGGAGGCGATGGAGGGTGCCTCGTAGGCGAGCCAGACCAGGGTGGCGATCAGCACCACGGCCCAGGAGAGCGTCTGCATCTTCGCTGTGGGCTGCATGACCGTCGGTTCCTGGCCGGCCATGACCTGGTCCATGTAGTCGCGGTAGATCGGCATGAAGTCCTGCAGCCACTGGTAGACGAACCAGCCGTTGATGGCCACGTTGAGCACGAGCACGAGCACGATGTCGATGATCCGGGCCATCAGCCGCTGACCGAGTCCGGCCAGCGCCATGCCGTGCGGTCGCGCCTCGGGAATCGGGTAGAGGTAGGCGTGCGGCGGCTGCGCCCCGGGCGGCGGCTGCCAGCCCTGCGCCGGCGGCTGCTGCCACCCCGGGTACGGGCCCTGCCAACCGGGCGGGGGGCCCTGCCAGCCCTGCGGCGGCGTCTGCCAGCCCTGGGGCGGGGGCGTCTGGTGGCCCTGGGGCGGGGGTGCCGGGTAGCCCTCGGGCGGGGGTGCCGGGTAGCCCTGGGGAGCCTGGTAGCCCTGGGGAGGCGGCGGGGACTGCCAGCCCGGGGGCGGTTGCTGCCAGCTCTGTCCGGGCGGAGCCTGCGGGCCCCACCCCGGGTGCCAGTTCGGCGGGGGGCCGAAGCCGGGCTGCGGCTGGTTCTGGGGTGCGTTGTACGGCTGCGGTGTCGTTTCGGCCGGAGGGGCGCCTGAAGGGGCGGCCGGAGTGGCTGGCGGGGCGCCTGAAGAGGTGGCCGACGAGGCGGCCGAAGGGGTGGCCGAGTGGGGGTACGGAAGCGTGGCCGAAGGGGTAGCCGGTGGTTCCGCCTCGACCGCGGGCGGCCCGTCCGGCGGGACCGCGTCGGCCGGGATGGCCGCGCCGAGCCAGCCGTCACCGTCCCAGTAGCGCTGGGTGCTGGTGTCGGCCGGGTCCTTGTACCAACCCGCGGGAAGGGAACTCATGCGCAAACCTTTACCAGAAGTGCCTGACGGTTCCCTGCGCGCCGGTCTGATCCAGGACCCGGCCCACAAATCCCAGGCCCGGGGCTACAGGTTGCCGCGTCGATCCTGCTCCCGCTCGATGGCCTCGAAGAGCGCCTTGAAGTTGCCCTTGCCGAAACCGAGCGAGCCGTGCCGTTCGATCAGCTCGAAGAAGACCGTGGGGCGGTCCTGGACCGGCTTGGTGAAGATCTGCAGAAGGTACCCGTCCTCGTCCCGGTCGACCAGGATCTTCCGCTTCTTGAGCTCCTCGATCGGGGCACGAACCCGGCCGATCCGGGCACGCAGCTCCGGATCGTCATAGTAGGAGTCAGGGGTGTCCAGGAACTCGACACCGGCGCCGCGCATGGCGTCGACGGTGGCCAGGATATCGTTGGTGGCGAGCGCGACGTGCTGGGCGCCCGGGCCGCCGTAGAACTCAAGGTACTCGTCGATCTGGGACTTGCGGGCCGAGACGGCCGGCTCGTTCAGCGGGAACTTGACCTTGCGGGTGCCGTCCGCGACCACCTTGCTCATCAGCGCGGAGTAGTCCGTGGCGATGTCGTCGCCGATGAACTCGGCCATGTTGGTGAAGCCCATGACCCGGCGGTAGAACTCCACCCACTCGTCCATCCGGCCCAGCTCGACGTTGCCCACCACGTGGTCGACGGCCTGGAAGTACCGCTTGGGGCGGACCGAGACGATGGGGTGCCGGACGACGAAGCCGGGCAGGAACGGGCCCTCGTACCGGGAGCGGTCGATCAGCGAGTGCACGGTGTCGCCGTACGTGGCGATCGCGGCGATCCGGACCGTGCCATGCTCATCGCTCTCGTCGTGCGGCGCGACCACGGCACGCGCCCCGGCCTCGACGGCGTGCCGAAAGGCCGCGTCGACGTCCGGCACCTGGAGCGCGATGTCCTGGATCCCGTCGCTGTGCGCGGCGACATGGGCGGCGGCGGGCGCGCCGGCGTGCACCGCGCCGGTCAGGATGAACCGCGCCTTACCGCTGACCAGCACGTATTCGGCGTGGTCCCGGTAGCCCTGCTCGGGACCGCGGTACGCGACACAGGTCATTCCGAAGGCGGTCGAGTAGTAGTGGGCCGCCTGCCGCGCGTTCCCCACCATGAATCGAAGATGGTCGACGCCCTGGACGGGGAAGACGTCGGCGGTGCTGTTCTCGTTCTCCAGCACGTCGACGGTGTGGCTGTGCGATGCGGCGGAGCCGCCGTGGAAGCTCTGCGTCATGCAGACTGACATTGCGCCAGGTCAGAGGGCTGGGCAATAGTGGGCTTTCGGGATGGGCAACCTGCGCTATCCGTACGGTAGTTTCCGGTGATGGGTGAGCAGACTGTCCAGCTCGACGCGCTCGACGCCCGCCTGATCGCGCTGCTGAGCGCCGAGCCGCGGATCGGTGTGCTCGAGCTCTCCCGGCGTCTCGCGGTGGCCCGCGGCACGGTCCAGGCCCGGCTGGACAAGCTGACCTCGCGCGGGGCGATCAAGGGTTTCGGGCCCGAGGTGGCGCCGGCCGCGATCGGCTTCGGGGTGACGAGCTTCGTGACCCTGGAGATCAGTCAGCGGTACGGGCACGATGCGGTCGCCGATCATCTCGCCGAGATTCCCGAGGTGCTGGAGGCGCACACCATCACCGGCGAGGGCGACATCCTCTGCCGGATCGTGGCCCGGTCCAACGCCGATCTGCAGCGGGTGATCGACCAGATCGTCGGCTACGAGGGCATCCGCCGGGCCCATACGATCATCGCGCTGGCCGAGTTGATCCCGTACCGGACGGTGCCCCTGACAAAGGCCGCAACTCGGTAATAAGCCAATGACACGGGCTTTTCGCGCTCAATGGTGGTGTGGATCGTGGCCATTAACCTGCCCGCATGGCTGGCTCGTGGAAGGGATACACGTTCGTCGCCGCCACGGTCATCACCGTCCTGGCCGCGACCGGCGTGTGGAACCCGTTCCCCAAGCTCTGGACCTGGATCAACACGAGCGAGCCGATCGCGCCCGGCACCACCTGGCAGCAGCGGCTCGGCGGCACCCCGCAGAGCGTGGCGGTGGTCGGCGACACCGTGCTGGTCGAGTACCGGACCTCGGTGGAGGCGTACGGGCTGACCGCGGCGGTGAAGCTCTGGGGCTCGGACGCGGACTGGGCCGAGGTGGCGGGCAAGGGCGCCGACGCGGTGGTCGTCACCGGGCGGCTGCTCACCAAGGGCTACCAGGTGCTGGACCCGCATACCGGGGTGGTGAAACGGGCGGACACCGAGGCGAGCGCGGTCTGGACGTACCAGAACGGGATCGTCGACCTGCGCTGCGCCAAGGGTGACGACTGCCGGCTGACCGCGTGGGATCCGCGCTCGGGCGCCCAGCTCTGGCAGGTCGGCACCGGCAGCATCGGCTTCGTGCTGGACGCGGCGAACCCGGACCTGCCGGACACCCAGCGGCTCGGCACCGACGACGTGGACGACGACGTCGCCGGGCCCACCCAGATGCCCGGCCTCTTCGGGCTGCCCGACGACGGGCGGGTCCGGGTGATCGACACCGCGACCGGGCGCCTGGTGCAGACCGTCCAGGCCGGCGCGGACCAGCGGATCGCGGTGGTCGCCGGTCGGGTGCTGACGATCACCGGCTCCGCGGGCGACGGGACCTGCTACTTCTCGGTGGCCGCCACCGACCCGCCGCGCAGTGGGCTGGTCTGGAAGCGGGACGGGCTCAACCTGCGCACGGCGAGCAGCGGGTCGGCCTGCGAACAGGACCGGGATCCGGCCGGCGGGGACAACGTACTGCTCGGCGTCGACCCGTACGGGAGAAAGCAGTTGATCAATGCCTATGACGGGCGGATCCTCTGGTACGGCGACAAGAAGGCCGAGGTGCTCGCGATCGACGACGGGTACGCGGTGATCCGGGACGGTGACGGCGCGCTGCGGGGCTGGTCGTTCAGCAAGGGCAAGACGGTCTGGCGGCAGAGCGGGAAGGAGAAGGCCGGCGTGGCGATCACTCCGAACGCGGTGGTCGTCGTCTCCTCCGGAAAGGTGACGGCGCTGACCCGCGCGGACGGAGCGATTCGTGCCGATGTGCGGACAGATGCGAAGGTTTTCGCCACCGGGCCGGACGGAATGATCCTGGTCTCCGGGCGGGACATGGCCTACCTGCCGTTCTCCTGATCCGGGGAGCGGGTTCGCACACCGGGTCACCGCTGGCCTAGGCTTGCGGCTCATGAGCACTGGCGCCGCTTTCACCTACTCGCCGCTCCTGCCGACGGGCGACGACCTGACCGAGTACCGCCTGGTCACGGACGAGGGCGTGGACGTCGTGGAGGGCCCGGGCGGGCGCCGTTTCCTGACCGTCGAGCCGTCCGCGCTGACCCAGCTCACCGCCGAGGCGATGCACGACATCGCGCACTACCTGCGCCCGGCCCACCTGGCGCAGCTGCGGGCGATCATCGACGACCCGAAGGCCTCGGCGAACGACCGGTTCGTCGCGATGGACCTGTTGCGCAACGCGAACATCGCGGCCGGCGGCGTGCTGCCGATGTGCCAGGACACCGGCACCGCGATCGTGATGGGCAAGCGCGGCCGCCACGTGCTCACCGACGGGCTCGACGAGCAGGCCATCGCGCTCGGCGTCTACCAGGCGTACACCCGGCTCAACCTGCGTTACTCCCAGCTCGCCCCGCTGACCATGTGGGACGAGAGGAACACCGGCTCGAACCTGCCGGCCCAGATCGAGCTCTACGCCGAGGACCCGAACGGGCACCCGGACGCGTACAAATTCCTCTTCATGGCCAAGGGCGGCGGCTCGGCCAACAAGTCGTACCTGTACCAGGAGACGAAGGCGCTGCTGAACCCGCAGCGGATGATGCAGTTCCTGGACGAGAAGCTGCGGCTGATCGGCACCTCCGCCTGCCCGCCGTACCACCTGGCGGTGGTGATCGGCGGCACCAGCGGCGAGCACGCGCTGAAGACCGCGAAGCTGGCCAGCGCGAAATACCTGGACAACCTGCCGACCGCCGGTTCGATGAGCGCGCACGGCTTCCGCGACCTGGAGCTGGAGGCCGCGGTGCTGGAACTGACCCGCGACTTCGGCATCGGCGCCCAGTTCGGCGGGCGGTACTTCTGCCACGACGTCCGGGTGGTCCGGCTGCCCCGGCACGGCGCGTCCTGCCCGGTCGCCATCGCGGTCTCCTGCTCGGCCGACCGGCAGGCGGTCGCCAAGATCACCCCGTCCGGCGTCTGGCTGGAGCGGCTGGAGACCGACCCGGCCCGCTTCCTGCCGGAGGTCACCGACGAGCACCTGGAGACCGAGCAGGTCGTCCGGATCGACCTCAACCGGCCGATGGACGAGATCCGCGCCGAGCTGACCAAGTACCCGGTGAAGACCCGGCTCTCGCTGACCGGTCCGCTCGTGGTGGCCCGGGACATCGCGCACGCCAAGATCGCCGAGCGGCTGGACGCCGGTGAGCCGATGCCGCAGTACATGCGCGACCACGCGGTCTACTACGCCGGACCGGCGAAGACCCCGGAGGGCTACGCGTCCGGCTCGTTCGGGCCGACCACGGCCGGCCGGATGGACTCGTACGTGCAGAAGTTCCAGGCCGAGGGCGGCTCGATGGTGATGCTGGCCAAGGGCAACCGATCCCAGCAGGTCACCGACGCCTGCAAGACGTACGGCGGCTTCTACCTCGGCTCGATCGGCGGCCCGGCGGCCCGGCTGGCCCAGGACTGTATCCGCCACGTCGAGGTGCTCGAGTTCCCCGAGCTCGGCATGGAGGCGGTCTGGAAGATCGAGGTCGAGGACTTCCCCGCCTTCATCGTCGTCGACGACAAGGGCGACGACTTCTTCGCCGAGGTCACCAAGCCGAAACCGGTCCTGAACATCGGCAAGCGCTGAGCCGGCCGGGGCGCGGCCACGCCGTGCTCCCGGCCGTAGCGCACCCGTGTGCGCCGGCCGTCAGCCGCAGTAGCCGGCGACCGGGCTGAGCCATTCGGTCAGCTGGGCCTTGAGGGTCTTGTCCAGGTCCGACGTGGTCTTGATCTTCTTGATGTACGTCCGGTCCTCGGCGCTCTCCTCGAACTTCGTCGCCGAGGACTCGCCGGCCGCCTTGAGCTCGGGGTTCTGGGCTCCGCTCGTTTCCTTGCGGATCTGGGTGCCCGCCGACTTGAGCTCGGCCGCCGCGGACTTCTCCGCCTTCTCGGCGTTCGCGGTCTGCTTGGCCTCCTTGTAGGCGATCATCTTGCCGATCGCCGTGCCGAAGTCGTTCAGTTCGCCGCTGAACACCTTCTCCAGCCGGCCGCAGACCGCGGTGGTGTCGGCCGAGTAGTCCGGCTCGGGCGGGAGGGTTGCGGTGGTGGTGGAGGGCGTCGGCTCCGCGAGGTGGTAGGTGTCCGCTTCGCTCTCGCAGGCGGTGGCGGTCAGCAGCAGGCTGCCGGCTAGCACGGCCAGGATGGCGGGTCGCATCGGTGGATCCTCTTCGTCGGGGGCAACCAAACTCCGCCGACGGTACGTGCCGTTTCCGGGCTCGTCCAACCGTGAGTGATCATCAAGATACGAACAGCCCGCCCACGGTGTGCCGCGGACGGGCTGTTCACCCCCGTTGCCTGAAGCTGTGGCCGTCCCACCGCGTTCTGGGGGCGATGTGGAAGCATCGGCGGCAGAACGGCACGAGGAAGACGATGCACGAGGTCGCTCTCGTTCCGCTGTCGTTCTGCTCTCACGCCTCGGTTAGGCTCGATGGCCGGTTCGGGGAACGGATGTGGCAACCATGCGCTACCGCATTCTGGGGCCGCTGTCCGTCGCCGTCGAGGGACGCCCAGTGGCCGTCACGGCCGGTCGGGACCGGGTCGTGCTGACCATGCTGCTCCTGAACCCCGGACGGATCGTCGGGGCGGGTGAGCTCATCGACGCGGTCTGGGGATCGCGGCCGCCGGCGACGGCCCGCAATCAGCTGCAGACATGTATATCGCGATTGCGGCGGATCATGCCAGTAGGCGTGATCCTCACGGATCGGGCGGGATATGGCATCCAGGTCGGATCGGACGAGCTGGACTCGACGATTTTCACCCGTACGGTGGAGCAGGCTCGGGTGGACGGCGACCGGGAGGCGTACCGGAAGGCTCTTGATCTCTGGCGTGGCCCGGCCTGTGCCGAGATCGACGCGCCGGGGGTGCGCCAGAGCGCCGCGGTCCTCGACGAGCAGTACGCGCTGGCGATCGAGGACTGGGCCGACCTGGAGCTGGCTGCCGGGCGTGAGCGGGAGCTGATCGGCGAGCTGGGCGGGCTGGTGGAGCGGTTCCCACTGCGCGAGCGGCTGCGCGGGCAGCTGATGACGGCGCTGGCCCGGGCCGGCCGGCGGGCGGACGCGCTGACCGAGTTCCAGCGAGCCTCCCGGGTGCTCGAGGAGGAGCTGGGTATCGAGCCCGGCCCCGAGCTCCAGGAGGTGCACCGGACCGTCCTGGGTGGTCCCCCGCCGGTCGAGCGGCCGCCGGTGCGCTGCCTGCCGCGTACGGTCCACGACTTCACCGGCCGCCGGGACCTGATCGCCCGGCTGGCCGCCGAGATCGACCCCACCGGACCCGCCGTGCTGGTGGTCGACGGGATGGCGGGCAGCGGCAAGACCACCCTCGCGCTGCACCTGGCCGCGCTGGTCGGCGAGGACTACCCGGACGCGCACCTCTTCGTCGACCTGCAGGGGCACAGCGAGCACGAGCCGGTGGAGCCGTCCGCCGCGCTGCTCGTGCTGCTGCGCCAGCTGGGCCTGGGCGCGGAGAGCATCCCGGCGGACGTGGTGGGCCGGACGGCGCTCTGGCGTACCGAACTCTCCCGCCGCCGTGCCCTCGTCGTCCTGGACAACGCGGCGGGAAGCTCCCAGGTGGAGGACCTGCTGCCGACCGCGCCGGGCACGCTGGCGCTGGTCACCAGCCGCCGCCGGCTGGCCGGTCTGGACGGCGTCTCCCCGCAGCCGGTGCCGGTCCTCGACCCGGACGAGGCGCTCACCCTGCTGGAGCGGATCGCCGGCCCCCGGGTACGCGCGGAGCCGGTGGCCGCCGCCGAGGTGGTCCGGCGCTGTGGTGGCCTGCCGCTCGCGGTCCGGCTGGCCGGGGCCCGGTTGGCGCATCGGCCCCGCTGGCGGGTCGCCGATCTGCTGGACCGGCTGGGCGAGGCGGCGCTCGACGGGCTCGCGGTGGAGAACCGGAGCGTGGCCAGTGCGTTCGCGCTCTCCTACGAGCAGCTCGGCGAGCCCGTCCGGCGGCTGTTCCGGCTGCTCGGCGTCTACCCCGGCAGCAACTTCGACGCGCCGGCCGCCGCCGCGCTGACCGGGCTGCCGCTCGCCGGGGCCCGGGACCTGCTGGACGAGTTGCTGGACGGGCACCTGATCGAGGAGCCGGAGCCGGGCGTCTTCCGCCTGCACGACCTGCTCCGCGAGTTCGCCGCCGCGCTCGCCGCCGACCGCCCCGAGCCGGAGCGCCGGGAGGCCCTGCACAGCGTGCTCAACCTGGAGACGCACGCGCTCAGCGCCTGTCAGGCGCGTACCCACGAGCGGATGCGCCAGGTGGAGCTCCGGGACAACCCGTGCCTGCGACCGGACCTGCTGGCGGCGATCGACGACCCGGCGGCCCGGCTGGAACGGCACCGGCCGGACCTCGGCGCGTTCGCTGCGGCGGCCGAGGCCAGCGGGCACCCCGAGTACGCCTGGCTGCTGCCCCGGGCCGCCTGGTACCTGCTCTACTTCCGTGGCTACCACGAGGACGTCCGGGTACTCCAGGAGCGGGCGCTGGCCGCCGCGCGGGCGGCCGGTGACGAGAGCGGGATGGCGACCGCGGCCAACTTCCTCGCCTCGGTGCACTACCGCCTCGCCGAGCACGAGCGGGCCCTGGAACACCTGCAGACCGCGCTGCGCATCCGGGAGCGGCGCGGCGACCCCGGCGTCGGGAACATCCTCGGCAACCTGGCCACCGTGCACCTCGCGACCAGCCGGTTCGCCGAGGCTGCCGAGACCGCGCTGGCCGCCCGGCGGCGGATGGTGCTGGACCGGATGCGGCTCGAGTCGCCCGCGCTGATCCTCAACCTCGCGGTCGCGTACGAGCAGCTCGGCCGCTATCCCGAGGCGCTGCGCCTGGACCGGCTGCGGCTGCTCGCGGCGTGGACGGCCGGCGATCTGCACGAGGTGGCGGGCTGCCTGCTGCGTATCCAGAATGTGAGGCTCCGCCTGGGCCAGATCACGCCCGCGCTGGCGTGGCGTTACGCTGCGGCGGCCCTCCGGCTGACCGTTCGTTTGGGCCTGGCCGGGGTGGAGGCGTCGGCGCACAACGCCCTCGCGCGGATCCTGGCCGAGCAGGGCGACACCGACCGGGCGCTGGTCTCGCACCGGCGTGCCGTGGAGGTGGCCGCCCGGGTCGGCGAGAAGCGGGCGGAGGCGGAGTACCTGCACGACTACGCGATCACGCTGCTGCGATCCGGCGACACCGGCGCGGCCCGCGACCACCTGGAGGCCTCGTTGCGCCTGGCCCGGAAGCTGCGCCTGCCGTACTCCACGGCGCGTGCCCTGGCCGGGCTGGCCGAGTGCGCGGCGGTGCGCGATCCGGACCTGGCCCGGGAGCTCTGGACCGAGGCGGGGGAGCTGTTCGAGCGGATGGGCGTACCGGAGCGCCGCGACGTGGCCCGGCGGATCGCCGCGCCACGGGCCGCCCTGGCCGTGCCGTGAGCGCGCCGGTGCGCTACCGGATCCTCGGTCCGATCGAGGTCGAGGTCGGCGGCCGTCCGGTCGCGGTCACCGCGGGCCGGGACCGGATCGTGCTGGTCATGCTGCTCCTGAACCCCGGGCGGGTGGTCGGCGCCAGCGCGCTGATCGAGGCGATGTGGGAGGTGGATCCGCCCGCCACGGCCCGGGGGCAGCTGCAGACGTGCGTCTCCCGGCTGCGCCGCGTGCTGCCGCCTGGTGCGATCCTCTCCGATCCGGCCGGGTACCGGATGAACCCCGCGCCGGACGAGCTGGACGCGCTCGCCTTCGGGGAGCTGACCGGGGCCGGTGGGCGGACGGCGTACCGGAAGGCCCTGGATCTGTGGCGTGGCCCGGTCTGCGCAGAGATCGACGCGCCGGCGGTGCGTCAGGCCGCCGCGGCGCTGGACGAGCGGTACGCCCTGGCAGTCGAGGAGTGGGCCGATCTGGAGCTGGCGGCTGGCCGGGAGCGCGAGCTGATCGGCGAGCTGGGCGGCCTGGTCGAGCGCTTCCCGCTGCGGGAACGGCTGCGCGGGCAGTTGATGACCGCGCTGGTCCGGGCCGGTCGCCGGGCGGACGCGCTGGCCGAGTTCCGCCGGGCCCGCCAGGTGCTCATCGAGGAACTGGGCATCGAACCCGGCCCGGAGCTGCAGGAACTGCACCGGGAGGCGCTCGCGGGCCGGTCCGCGCCGCTCGCCGGGCCGACCGCGGTGGTGCGCTGCCTGCCGCGGACGGTCGCCGACTTCACCGGCCGCGCCGGACTGGTAGCCCGCCTCGCCGCCGGGATCACCGCCGCCGGCCCGGCCGGTCCCGTGGTGGTGGTGGTCGACGGGATGGCCGGCGGTGGCAAGACCACCCTGGCGCTGCACCTGGCCGCCCTGGTCGGCGAGGAGTACCCGGACGCGCACCTCTTCATCGACCTGCAGGGACACAGCGAGCACGAGCCGGTCGACCCGTCCGCCGCGTTGCTGATCCTCCTCCGCCAGCTGGGCCTGAGCGCGGAGGCGATCCCGGACGACCTGGTCGACCGGATCGGGCTGTGGCGGACCGAGCTCGCCCGGCGCCGGGTGCTGGTGGTGCTCGACAACGCGGCGTCCAGCGCGCAGGTCGCCGATCTGCTGCCGACCGCGCCGGGCGGCCTCGCCCTGATCACCAGCCGGCGCCGGCTGGCCGGACTGGACGGGGTGCAGCCGGAGTCGCTGCCGATCCTCGACCCGGACGAGGCGCTCGCCCTGCTGGAGCGGATCGCCGGGCCACGGGTGCGTGCCGAGCCGGTCGCGGCGGCCGAGGTGGTCCGGCGCTGCGGCGGCCTGCCGCTCGCGGTCCGGCTGGCCGGGGCGCGGCTGGCGCACCGGCCCCGCTGGCGCGTCGCCGAGCTGCTGGAACGGCTCGGCGAGGCTGCGCTGCCCGAGCTCGCGGTGGAGAACCGGAGCGTGGCGAGCGCGTTCGCGCTCTCCTACGAGCAGCTCGGCGAGCCCGCCCGGCGGCTGTTCCGGCTGCTCGGCGTCTATCCGGGCGTGGTCTTCGACGGGCTGGTCGCCGCGGTGCTCACCGGGCTGCCGCTCTCCGGGGCCCAGGACCTGCTCGACGAGTTGCTGGACGGGCATCTGATCGAGGAGCCGGAGCCGGGCGTCTTCCGCCTGCACGACCTGCTCCGCGAGTTCGCCGCCGGCCTCGCCGACGAGCTGCCCGCCGACGAGGCGCGCCGGGTGGCCCTCGAGGTGCTGAACTTCGAGGTGCACGCGGCGGCTCTGAGCTCGACCCCGATCTACCGTAACGGCCTGACCCCGGATCTGGCGCCGGTGCCGGCCTCCCGTCCCGACCTGCTGGACGCGATCGACGACCCCGGCGCGCGGGTGGAGCGGCAGCGGCCGTCCCTGCTCGCCTTCACGGATCTCGCGATCTCCTCCGGCCAGGCACGGTTCACCTGGTTCCTCGCCCGCGCCGTCTGGTACCTGCTCTTCTACCGCGGGTACGGCGGCGACATCGACGCCCTGCACGGGCGCGCCCTGGCCGCCGCGGAGGAGGCGGGCGATCGCAACGGCATCGCGATGACGGCCAACTACCTCGCCTCGGTGCACTTCCGGAAAGCGGACTACCGCCGGGCGCGGGAGATCCTGCAGAAGGCCATCCGGATCTGGGAGGACCAGCGCGAGTTCGGCCGCCTCGCCGCCGCGCTGGGCAATCTCGCCGCCATCCACGAGGCGACCGGCCGGTTCCAGGACACGGTGGAGACCATTCAACGGTCGCTGCGGATGCTGCCGTTGACCCGCCGGGTCCTGCACACCCCGTCGCAGCTCAACTACCTCAGCACCAGCCTCAGCCGGCTGGGACGGTACCGCGAGTCGCTCGCAGTCGACCGGCGGCGCCTGATGGCCGCGGTCGAACACCGGGACGTGCACCAGATCGCCAACGCGCTCCTCTTCATCCAGAGCACCAAGCGCAAGGCCGGTCTGGGCACGCCGGAGTCGGCGGAGCGGTACCTGGCCGTCGCGCTGTTCCTGACCCGGTCCGGCGGCTTCGTCGCGCTCGAGAGCGACGTGCACAGCGCGCTGGCCGGGCTCCGCGCCGAGCAGGGCCGCTTCGACGAGGCGATCGCCGAGCACCGGATCGCCATCGAGATCGTCGACCGCCTCGGCGACCGCAGGTTCCAGGCGGAGTTCCGGCACGACTACGCGACCACGATGCTCCGTTCCGGGGAGGCCGGCGCGGCCCGGGAGCTCTTCGAGCAGTCCCTGCTGATCGCCCGGAGGGCGGGATTGGACTTCTCGATCGCGCGGGCCCTGGCCGGGATCGCCGAGTGCGTTGCCGAGACCGATCCGGATCAGGCACGGGAACTCTGGACGGAGGCGTACCGGCGGTTCGAGGCGATGGGCACCCCGGAGCGGTTCGAGGTCGCGGACCGGCTGGCCGCGTCGTAGCTCTTGTGGTGGTTGTTCCCCTTCGGGCCGTAAGGCTTCTCTCGCCTGATCCGCAAGACAGTCCTTACCGGTCGAGAGAGGATGGTCCGGTGACGACTGATCAGAGTGGCTACCGGGTCGAACGCGACACCATGGGCGAGGTGCGAGTGCCCGCCGACGCGCTGTGGCGGGCGCAGACGCAGCGTGCGGTGGAGAACTTCCCGATCTCCGGGCGCGGTCTGGAGCCGGCGCACATCCGGGCGCTCGCGCGGATCAAGGGGGCGGCCGCGCAGGTCAACGCCGAGCTCGGGGTCCTGGAGAAGGATCTCGGCACCGCGATCGTGACCGCGGCGGCGCACGTCGTGGCGGGCGGCTACGACGACCAGTTCCCGGTCGACGTCTTCCAGACCGGCTCCGGCACCTCGTCGAACATGAACGCCAACGAGGTCATCGCCACCCTGGCCGTCCGTGAGCTGGGCCGTCAGGTGCACCCGAACGACCACGTCAACGCGTCGCAGTCGAGCAACGACGTCTTCCCGTCCTCGATCCACCTGGCCGCCACCGAGGCGGTCAGCGCCGACCTGATCCCGGCGCTGAACCACCTGGCCGGCGCGCTGCGGGAGCGGTCGCGCGCCTGGTCGGCCGTGGTGAAGAGCGGCCGGACCCACCTGATGGACGCCACCCCGGTCACCCTGGGACAGGAGTTCTCCGGGTACGCCCAGCAGGTGAGCAACGGCGTCGAGCGGCTCACCGCCACGCTGCCCCGGCTCGGGGAGCTCCCGCTCGGCGGTACCGCGGTCGGCACCGGGGTGAACACCCCGCCCGGGTTCGCGCCCGCGGTGATCGAGCTGCTCAAGCGGGACACCGGCCTGCCGCTGAGCGAGGCGCGCGACCACTTCGAGGCGCAGGGTGCCCGGGACGCGCTGGTCGAGGCGTCCGGCCAGCTCCGGGTGGTGGCCGTGGGGCTCTACAAGATCGCGAACGACATCCGCTGGATGGGCTCCGGTCCCCGGGCCGGCCTACGTGAGCTGCGCCTTCCCGACCTGCAGCCGGGCTCGTCGATCATGCCGGGCAAGGTGAACCCGGTGGTCCCCGAGGCGGTCCGCCAGGTCGTCGCCCAGGTGATCGGCAACGACGCCGCGGTCGCCTTCGCCGGCACGCAGGGCGACTTCGAGCTCAACGTGATGCTCCCGGTGATGGCCCGCAACCTGCTGGAATCCATCCGGCTGCTGGCCGCGGTGGCCCGCCAGCTGGCCGACCGCTGCGTCGCCGGCCTCGAGGCGAACGAGGAGGTCGCCCGGGCGTACGCGGAAGGCTCTCCCTCGATCGTCACCCCGCTCAACCGGGTCCTCGGCTACGACGAGGCGGCCGCGATCGCGAAGCAGGCACTCGCCACGAACCGGTCGATTCGGGAGGTGGTCATCGAACGGGGGCATCTCGCCTCGGGCAAGCTCACCGAGGCTCAGCTGGACGAAGCCCTGGACGTTCTGAAGATGACACGGCCGTGAAATTGACAGTCGCCCATCTTGCGCTGAGCGATCTTTCTCGATGGGATGCGGAATACCAACTCCAGGAGGAGCGCATTCCATGAGAAGACGCCTCACCGCCGGAGCCGTCGCAACAGTGACGGGTCTGGCGTTCCTGACCACGGTCCCAGGATCCGCTCAGGCGGAACCGACGGCCGTGGTCGATTACACGGTCGTGGCGGCCGACGGCGCCTCCGCGACGGAGGCCGTGGCGGCCATCAAGGCAGCCGGCGGCACCGTCGTGAGCAGCAACGAGGCCGTCGGTGTCTACCGGGTGACCTCGACCGACGCGACCTTCGAGACCAAGGCGACCGCCTCGGCCGCCCTGATCGGGGCGAGCGAGCGCAAGGCCATCGGCTATGCGCCGAACGGCATCGAGAAGGTCGAGAAGGGCCTGTCGAGCGCGGGCAAGGGCGGCAAGGGCCAGGGCCCGGCCAAGTCCGACCCGCTGGACGACAAGCTCTGGGGCCTCGCCATGGTCAAGGCGGACAAGGCTCGCAAGATCGAATCCGGCGAGAAGGGCGTCACCGTCGGCGTGCTCGACACCGGCCTGGACGCATCGAACCCGGACCTCGCGCCGAACTTCAGCAGCAAGCTGTCGAAGAACTTCGCCCCGGACATCGCCGACATCGACGGCGAGTGCGAGGTGGCGGGCTGCCTCGACCCGGTCGGCACCGACGACGGCGGGCACGGCACCCACGTGGCCGGCACCATCGGCGCCGCGCTCAACGGCTCCGGCGTCTCCGGCGTCGCTCCGAACGTCACGCTGGTCGAGCTCAAGGGCGGCCAGGACTCCGGGTACTTCTTCCTCGACCCGGTCGTCAACGCGCTCACGTACGCCGGTGACCACGGCATCGACGTGGTGAACATGTCGTTCTACGTCGACCCGTGGCTCTACAACTGCACCGCCAACCCGGCGGACAGCCCCGAGGCGCAGGCCGAGCAGCAGGCGATCATCACCGGTATGAAGCGGGCCCTGAACTACGCGCACGCCAAGGGCGTCACGATGTTCGGCGCGCTCGGCAACAACCACGAGGACCTGGGCAGCCCGCGGACCGACATCTCCAGCCCGGACTACGGGGCGGACCCGTACGACCGGCCGATCGACAACAGCACCTGCTGGGACCTGCCCGTCGAGGGACCGCACGTGATCGGCGTGTCCTCGCTC
The DNA here is from genome assembly GCF_040681165.1 of Actinoplanes sp. NPDC051851. Classification (NCBI taxonomy): domain Bacteria; kingdom Bacillati; phylum Actinomycetota; class Actinomycetes; order Micromonosporales; family Micromonosporaceae; genus Actinoplanes; species Actinoplanes sp. NPDC051851. The sequence goes on from NZ_JBFAYF010000011.1 coordinate 20,525, forward strand.
GGCCCGTCCGGCAAGAAGTCCGACTTCTCGAACTACGGCACCGAGCAGATCTCGGTCTCCGCCCCGGGCGGCTGGTACCGCGACGGCTACGGCACCGACACGTTCCAGACCGTCGGTAACGAGATCCTCTCCAGCTACCCGCTGAAGGTGCTGCAGGAGGAGGGCCTGGTCGACGCGGACGGCAACGTCACCGACGCGGGCTCGGCGTCGGTCTTCAAGGACTGCACCAAGGCCGGTAAGTGCGGGTACTACACGTACCTGCAGGGCACCTCGATGGCCTCGCCGCACGCGGCCGGCGTCGGCGCGCTGATCGTCAGCCGGTACGGCACCCCGGACCGCCGCAACGGTGGCCTGACGCTCGCGCCGGACAAGGTCGAGCAGCAGCTCTACCGCAGTGCGGCGGAGCACGCCTGCCCGGAGCCGCGCCTGCAGACCTACACGAACGAGGGGCGCTCCACGGAGTTCAACGCGTACTGCTCGGGCGACAAGCAGTTCAACGGGTTCTACGGCTACGGCATCGTCGACGCCTATGCGGCGGTCGGCGGGCACTGATCTCTCCATCGGGAATCGCCCCGCTCGTGTCGGCACGGGCGGGGCGATTTCTGCTTCCCATGGGTCGGTACCCTTGTACGGTGACTCTGCGCTTGTACGACACCGCGACTCGATCGGTCCGGGACTTCGTCCCGATGACTCCCGGTCAGGTGGGGATCTACCTGTGTGGCGTCACCGTGCAGTCCTCCCCACACATCGGTCATCTTCGGTCCGCCGTCAACTACGACGTGCTGCGGCGCTGGCTCCTGCACACCGGTCACGAGGTGACCTTCGTCCGCAACGTCACCGACGTGGACGACAAGATCCTGCAGAAGTCGATCGACCAGAAGCAGCCCTACTGGGCGATCGCGTACGAGAACCGGCTGCTGCTCGACCGCGACTACCGCTCGCTCAACGTGCTGGCGCCGACGTACGAGCCGCTGGCCACCGGGCACATCACCGACATGCACGACATGATCGCCTCGCTGATCGATCGCGGTCACGCGTACCCGGCTGCCGCCGGCAACGGCGACGTCTACTTCGACGTGCTCTCCTACCGGGGCTACGGCGCGCTCTCCGGCCAGAAGCCCGAGGACATGCGCTCGGCCGGTGACGCGCCGGAGCGGGACAAGCGCGACGCCCGCGACTTCGCCCTGTGGAAGGGCGTGAAGGCGGACGAGCCGCTGGACGCGTACTGGCCGTCCCCGTGGGGCAAGGGCCGCCCCGGCTGGCACATCGAGTGCTCCGCGATGGCCCGGCGCTACCTCGGCGACGAGTTCGACATCCACGGCGGCGGGCTCGACCTGACCTTCCCGCACCACGAGAACGAGGTGGCCCAGTCCAAGGCGGCCGGACTCGGCTTCGCCCGGTTCTGGGTGCACCACGCCCTGCTCAACCTGGGCGACTCCAAGATGAGCAAGTCGCTGGGGAACGTCATCGACCTGACCTCGGTGGTCGAGTCCGGGATCCGCCCGGTCGAGCTGCGCTACTACCTCGGCAGCCCGCACTACCGCTCCCGGATCGACTACACCGACGAGGCGCTGCGCGAGGCCGCGGTGGCGTACCGGCGGATCGAGGGCTTCGTGCAGCGCGCCTCCGAGGTGGTCGGCAACGGCCGCCCCAAGGCGGTGCCGCCGGCCTTCGCCGAGGCGATGAACGACGACCTGAACACGTCGGCGGCGCTCGCGGTCGTGCACGACACCATCCGTGAGGGCAACACCGCCCTGGCCGCCGGGGACGAACCGGCCATCCGGGGCGCGCTGACCGCGGTCCGGGCCATGCTCGGGGTGCTCGGCCTCGACCCGCTCGACGGCGCCTGGGACGGCGGCGAGGGCGGCAACGACCTGAAGCCGGTGGTCGACTCGTTGGTCGCCCTGGCTCTGGAACAACGTGCGCAGGCACGCGCACGCAAGGACTGGGCGGCCGCCGACTCGGTGCGCGACCAGCTCAAGAACGCGGGTATTCAGGTGGAGGACACTCCGGCCGGGCCGCGATGGACGGTAGGAGAGCAGCACTGATGCCGGGTAATTCACAGAACGCGAGCAAGCGCTCCACCTCGAAGAAGGGCGCCGCCGGCGGGTCCGGCGGCAAGAACCGCGCGAGCCTCAAGGGCCGGGGCAAGACCCTGCCCGCCGACGAGCGCCCCTGGCACAAGGGCTACTCGGGCACCGAGAAGCTGCCCGAGAAGACCGCGCGCAAGCAGGACAAGGAGCGCCGGGCCGCGGCCGCCGAGGGCCGGGCGCCCAAGATCGGCCAGCCCGGCACCAAGGACACCACCTGGGGCCGTGGTGGTGGCCGTGGCACCAGCATGACCCGGGCCACCGCCGCCGCGCGGGGCGGCCGCGCCTCCGGTCCGCGGGGTCCCCGGGTCGCGCCGGGCCGCCGCTCCAACCCCACCAAGGAAGGTCCCGAGCTGCTGCTCGGCCGTAACCCGGTGGTCGAGGCGCTGCGCGCGCTGGTCCCGGCGACCGCGCTCTACGTCGCCCAGGGCATCGACATCGACGAGCGGGTCACCGAGATCGTCCGGACCTCCGGCGACCGCGGCATCCCGATCCTGGAGATCAGCCGCCACGAGCTGGACCGGATGACCGGCGGCGTCCTGCACCAGGGCGTCGGCCTCCAGGTGCCGCCGTTCGCGTACGAGGACTTCGACGACCTGGTCGCCGCGGCCCTGGAGCAGACCGCTCCGCTGCTGGTCGCCCTGGACGGCATCACCGACCCGCGCAACCTCGGCGCGGTGATCCGCTCGGTGGCCGCCTTCGGCGCGCACGGCGTCTTCATGACCGAGCGCCGCGCGGCCGGCATCACCGCCACCGCGTGGCGTACGTCGGCCGGTGCCGCGGCCCGCGTCCCGGTCTCCCAGGTGGTCAACCTGACCCGCGCGGTCAAGTCGGCACAGAAGGCCGGCTTCACCGCGATCGGCCTGGACGCCGACGGCGAGACGGACCTCTACCACCTGGAGGCCGCCGTCGGCCCGCTGCTGGTGGTCGTCGGCTCCGAGGGCCGTGGGCTCTCCCGCCTGGTCGGCGAGACCTGCGACCTGCGCGTCCGCATCCCGATGGCCTCCGACGTGGAGTCGCTCAACGCGAGCGTCGCCGCAGCCGTCACCCTGGCCGAGGTCACCCGCCGCCGCACCTACAGCTGATCGGCGTCACCGTCGGCGGGGCGCTCCGGGAACGGGGCGTCCCGCCGACGTGTACCCGGTGTCGTTGACTCGCTTGACCGCCCCGGCACGGCTCACCAGCGTGGGAGCCGGGAGGACCCGGCCGCATCGGTGCGGGCGCCTCCCCCGGGAGCCGGTCATGGTCGACGAACCGTATTTCCCGAGCTGATCCGGGAGGACCTGCTGATCGGCTGGTACGACGACTGGGTGCTGTGCGAGCGGGAACGGCTCCGGGGCACCTGCGGCTGAGCGCGCTGGAGACCCTGTCCCGGCGTCTGCCGGCCTCCGGGGACACCACGGCGGCCCGGGAGGCTCGCCCCCCAGCCTCCACAACCATCGCAACGCGGCGGCTCGGGGAGCTCGACCTCCCCGGCCTCCGCAACCATCGCAACGCGGCGAGCTCGACCTCCCCGGCCTCCGCAACCATCGCAACGCGGGGGGCTCGGGGGGCTCGGCCCCCCCGGTCGGCATAGCGAGGGCGCAGGCCCGCGCTTTCCGCGGGCACAGTGCCCCCAACCGAGCCCCCGGTCGGGATCGAACCGACGACCTCCCGTTTACAAGACGGGTGCTCTGGCCAGCTGAGCTACAGGGGCGTGGCGCTCAGCATATCGTCCGATGGCCACATCGCCATCGGAGGCGCAGCCTCTGGCGGTCACGTCTTTCGGGCGAGGGTTCGGATGAGTAATCCGGTGGCCAGTAGGACTATGACGGCGGTGGCGGAGACCGGCAGGAGGCGGGTCGTCGAGTGTTCCTCGGACGTCGTCGGCGGGGAGCTCGCGGCGGCTGAGGACCGTACGGAGAAAAAGGTTTGGACCTGCTGTTGATCCTCGTCGTGGGTCTGCCGGCCGACCGAGACGGGGGCGTTCTTCGCGGTGAAGACCGTCGCCTGGTAGCGAGGCTTCGCCGGGGTGAAGTCGTTGCGGTAGAGCAGCGTGTGATCGCCGGTCGCCGATGGGAGGACGCCGGTCGCGGTGATCCGGAGCGTGCCGTAACCCGCCGCGGCCTCGGCGTAGGTGGGCAGCGTGACGCCGGCCGGGGAGAGCTCGACGGCCGCGTCGTCCACCAGGAGGGTCAACTTCGCCATCACGGTACGGGCGTACGCGCTGCCCTCCGCCGCGCTGAAGACCCGATCGCCGTCGCGGTCCAGAGCGGCGATCAGGGCAGGGGCGACCAGTACACCCGCCGAGAGTTTCACCTCTACGGTGACCCGGCCCGTGTCCACCGTCACGTAGGACGTCTGCCAGGAGATGTCGAGCGGGTGGGCCCAGGCCGCGCCCGCCGGGAAGAGCATGAAGATCACCGCCACGAAGGGCGCCAGCATCCACGCCGGCACCCTCCGCGCGCGGCCCGAGGCCGTCGATGTCATCCGGTGATCGCTGCCCCGTAGTCGTTCGCCGGGTCGCGGTAGATGCCGTGGATGTGGTTCGCCGCGTCGCCACCCATGGCCTGCGGCGAGTACTCGATGATCACGCGCGGGCCGGTGACCCGGAAGTACGAGTCACCGGTGTCGGTGGTCGGGCCGGACCAGGCGAAGTAGGTCTCGTCGAGGGTGTCCTCGATCTCGGCGGTCCGGGTCGCGGCGTCCTCGTCGTTGGCGAGCCCGCTGTACTCGCTGATCAGCGCGAGTAGCAGATCCTTCTGCGCGTCGGTGAGCTCGGAGGCGGGCACGCCCTCGTAGACCGGCTCCTTGTCGTCCTCGCCGGGGCCGTACAGCAGGTCGATGTACTCGTCGCCGATGACGGCCTCGGACTTCTGCGCGTCGTCCAGCGAGTCGACCACCGCGAAGGCGGCGTCCCACACGTCGCCGAGCGGTTCGACCGTGGTGCCGTCGTCGTCGTAGCTGGTCGGCTGGGCGCCGATGAAGCTCGGGTAGAGCGCCAGCTCGGATCCTGCGACGGTGGCGTTGACCGTCACGTGGTGACCGCCCCACTGCCACTGCCACGGGTCGGTCTCGGACGGGGTGCCGATCAGTGCGACCCAGTAGTACTCCTGGCCGTAGCAGCACGGGCCGCTGTCGCCGAGTTCGTCGTCCGCGCGCCACTCCTCGCGGACCTGCTCGTAGCCCTCGTCGCTGAGGGTGGCCTGCATCAGCGCGAGCCAGGCGTCCTGCGCCTCGGTGCTCATGTCGCCCCACATCAGGCCGTCCCGGGTGTACAGGCCCTGCGGGAGGTTGGACCACTTGGTCTTCTGGTCGGTGTTCGACCAGTCGAAGAGGACCGCGGCCTCCTCGTCGTCGGTGAGGGTGGCGAGGAACGCGTCGGCCGCCTCGACGATGGCCGGGGTGGTGTCGGTCGCCGCCTCCGTGGTGGTGGTGCCGGTGTCGTCGGCGTACGCATTGATGGTCGCGGTCGCCCCGATCATGGAGAGCACCGCGGCGGTGCTGATCAGGATGGACCTTGCTCGGGTGCCTTTCACGGCTACCTTCCTTGGCGTAGGGAAACGAATGGTTCGGGAGCGTATTCGCGATCGGGTATTCGTTTCCGCGCCAAGAATTTGGCACACTGCCGGACTTATCACCATAAAAAGACCGACAAAAGGGACTTATTTCCCCGGCCCACGGAGAGGTGGGTGACTCTATGAATTGACCGTGGGTTATATGAGTGGGCTGTGTGCGGCGCGAATCCGCAGCTCACGGCGGTTGTCGGTGTTCGGCGTCTTATGGCGATTGTTGACAATCTTGTTGATCTGTCCGTCCGTGCTGATGGCGTACGTCAAGATTCATAGCCGTAACTTGTTGACGATCCTGTCAACAACTGGCATGTGAGCGATGTCTTGGCAGGTCAGGCAAAACCGCATACGGTTGCGACCGCAGTTCCTTCTACTCGGATCGTCCGGCACGTTCCTGCCGGTGGAAAGGAAGTCGGTTCACCATGGCTACCGTCACGTACGAGAAGGCCTCCCGGATCTACCCGGGTACCGAGCGCCCCGCGGTCAACGAGCTCGAGCTCGAGATCGGCGACGGCGAGTTCCTCGTCCTGGTCGGCCCCTCCGGTTGTGGCAAGTCCACCAGCCTGCGCATGCTCGCCGGCCTGGAGGACGTCGACCGCGGGCGCATCCTGATCAACGACAAGGACGTCACGCACCTGCCGCCGAAGTCCCGGGACATCGCGATGGTGTTCCAGAACTACGCGCTCTACCCGCACATGACGGTGTACGAGAACATGGCGTTCGCCCTGAAGCTGCGCAAGACCCCGAAGGCGGAGATCGACAAGGCCGTCAAGGAAGCGGCGGCGCTGCTCCAGCTGGAGGAGTACCTCTCCCGCAAGCCGAAGGCGCTCTCCGGCGGTCAGCGCCAGCGTGTCGCCATGGGCCGCGCGATCGTCCGCCAGCCGCAGGTCTTCCTCATGGACGAGCCGCTGTCGAACCTCGACGCGAAGCTGCGTGTGCAGACCCGTTCGCAGATCGCCACCCTGCAGGCGAAGCTCGGCGTCACCACCGTGTACGTCACCCACGACCAGGTCGAGGCCATGACCATGGGTCACCGGGTCGCCGTCATGCTCGACGGTGAGCTGCAGCAGTGCGACACCCCGCGGGCGCTCTACGACACCCCCGGCAACGTCTTCGTCGCCGGCTTCATGGGCTCCCCGGCCATGAACATCAAGACCGTGCCGCTGAGCGAGGCGGGCGCCACCTTCGGCTCGCTGACCATCCCGCTCACCCGTGAGCAGGTCGAGGCGGCCAAGGGCGGCGACGGCAAGGTCACCGTCGGCTTCCGGCCGGAGGCCGCGGAGGTCGTCTCCGAGTCGGCCGGCGCGCTGCCGATCAAGGTCGACCTGGTCGAGGACCTGGGCTCGGACGCGAACGTCTACGGCCACGCCGACCTGGCGACCGGCTCGGAGCGCTTCGTGGTCCGGACCGAGCGCCGCAGCATGCCGCACATGGGCGAGACGGTCTACATCAAGCCGAACACCGGTGCGCTGCACGTCTTCCACGCCGGCACCGGCGTCCGGATCTGACGCCTGACGTTCCCCGAAGGCCTGGTCACCCGGCGAACTGCTGGATGACCAGGCCTTTCTCGGTTACGCAGGCCAGCACCGAGGTGTTCCACGCGCACGTTCCGCTGCGGACGTCGCGGAGCAGCCCGATCTGCACCGGCTCGTCGCCGACGTGCGCGCCGACCAGCGTGCGGTCGCCGACCGAGGTCGACAGCGTGTCCGAGAAGCGCAGCACGTTCCCGGCGTCCAGCCGGACCGCGACGCCCCGCTCCGCGTCCCAGGCCGGCGCGCCGTCGGCGCCGAGCAGCGTGGTCGACTCCGCGCCGATCGCCAGCACCGCGCCCCCGACCGGCACCAGCGCCTCCGCCCCGGGCACCGCCCGCCGCCACACCTCGGTCCGTTCGACCGCGTCGATCGCCACCACCTCGGCCTTGTCGCGGTCGTACCCCGCGGTCTCGACGAAGCAGATCCGGTCGTCGCCGCAGGGCGTCAGCTGATCGGCCTGGCTCCCCGACGGCACCGTGTGCAGCACATCCGGCTCGCCCATGGCGTCCAGGTCGTAGGCGAGCAGCCGCTCCGAACTGGACTCCTGCACGAACAGACGGCCATCGTGCGCGATCATCTCGTCCGTGGTGTAGCCGACCTCGGGCCTGCCCGCGGTGACCTCGCCGGTGACCATGTCGACCACCCGGGCCGAGCGGTCGGCGGCGATCTGCACGATCCGGCGGTCGTCGTCGAGGGCCGGGGCGAAGGCGCGCCCGGAGACCCGGGCCGGCCCGTTCAGGTCCGCCGGGGTGGTCACCGGGACGATCGTGCTGCCGGTCGCCCCGTCGGTGTTGCGCTGTTCCCAGGCCTGGCCACCATCCGTGAGCCGCAGCCCGAGCAGCCGTCCGCCGACCCGGTCGACCACCACGGCCACCCCGTCGCCGAAGCGGACGTCGTCGGTGCCGCCCAACTGCCGGTCCCAGCGCTTGGTGCCGGTCGCACCATCCAGGACGACCAGGCGCCACGTGCTCGTTGTGTAATCGGTTTCGGTCAGAAGGGCGACGGCTCCGGGCAGAGCGACCATCTCGGACCAGCGATCGGCCACGCCGGCGGCGGTGCTCTGCCAGAGCTGCTTCCGGCTCTCGGTGTCGACCGCGACCACGCCGACCGCGCCGTCGTCGCTGGTCGCGAAGTAGGCCCGGTCGCCGATCACCTCGGCGTCCGACCAGTCGCTACCGACCGGGACCGCGGGCTGGTAGGTGGAGGGGTCGTCGAGGGCGTGGAAGTCGAGGGCCCGGTCGCCGGGCCAGAGCAGCACCGTCGCGGCCACGCCGGTCACGACGGCGAGCGTGACTCCACTCAGGACCCTTTTCCGGTACGAGCCGGCGTGAGACTGCGCGTGATCGTTTCCAGCCACTGGCATGGCGGGGTCGCTCAGGGGCGGCGCCGGGGTCGTCCACGCCTGACGCCACGGCTCGTTCCCGGCGGCCTCGGCCTCGGCCCACGGGTCGACCGGCTCGGAGTACTGGTTCCCTGGTATGCCGTCGTCCCCCACCGCTCGCCCCCATCGACGCTGCTGACCGGCCGCAATGCTACCGATGGGGAGCACTGGCGCTATCGTGTCGGCATGCGGATCGAACGCATAACCGACCCGGACGAGGTGCATCGGGGGGCCGATCTCTTCGACGCGCCGCCGATCGCCGAGGCCACCCACCGCTTCCTCACGGACCCGACACACCACCTGCTGTTCGCGTACGACGAGGCGGACCGGCCGGTCGGGATGATCTCCGGAGTCGAGACCACCCACCCCGACAAGGGGACTGAGATGCTGGTCTACGAGCTCGGGGTGACGCCGACGGCCCGGTTGCAGGGGATCGGGACGGCGCTGGTCACCGCGTTGGCCGCACTGGCCCGCCGCAACGGCTGCTACGGCATGTGGGTGGCGACCGAGGTCGACAACGCCGCGGCGCTCGCCACCTACCGGTCGGCCGGAGCGCTGGAGGAGACGACGTTCACCCTGCTCAGCTGGGACCTGCTGGACGACTGGGCGGTTCAGGGCGACCGCAGCCAGGCATAACCGCGGTCGAACACGGCGGAAGGGCCGGGACGCAGTGCGCCCCGGCCCTTTCCGTCTTGCCGGCTACCCGCGTCTCACCTTGTTCGCGGGCTTGCCTGTCGCGGTTTCGGCTACTTGCCGGCGACGAGGCCCTCGGTCGGCTCCTCGAGCAGGCGCGGGTCGTCGATCTTCGCGGCCGGGACCGGAAGAGCCGAGGTGCTCGGCGCCACCGCGTCGGCCGACGGCGCGGCCGAGGCGGAAGCGGACGGACCGGCCGGGCGCGGGGCGGTGTGCTGGTACGCCGAGGCCTGCGGCGCGACCGGCGCGGCCGACGCGGACGCCGTCGGCTCGACGGTGGCCGGAGTCGCGGCCGGAGTCGAGGCCGAGGTGGCCGGCTGCGGCGTGGTCGCGGTCAGGTCGGCGAGGTCGACCGGGCTGCCGCCGATCGGCATGCCGGTGAGGTCGGACTCGTCGCTGAGGAGGTCCTCCGGAAGGCCGGTGAGGGCCAGGGTGTTGGCGTCGTCACCGACACTGGTGCTCTCCAGGCGGGCGCTCTCCTCGCTGAAGCCCGCGTTGGCCGCGCGGCCGTTCGGCAGCATGCCGCTGACCAGCGGGAGACCGCAGTTGAGCACGCCGAGCCCGTGTCGCCCCTGGCTGAGCCGGACCGAGTGCGACGCCGTGATCCGCGTCGAGCCGCAGTGGCCGCAGGACGACGAGCCGTGCCGGGGGAGGCCGTAGGACGGCAGGCCGTGGCCGGGGAGGCCGTATGACGGGACGCCGTGGCCGTAGGACGGGGTGCGGTGGCCGTACGACGAACCGCAGTGGCCGCAGGAGGACGCACCGTGCCCCGCGAGCCCGTTCAGCGGGAGCGCGCCGAACGGCACGGTGTGCCCGAGCCCGCCGGCCTGCCCGAGGCCACCGGCCTGTCCGAGCCCACCGGCCTGGCCGAGGCCACCGCCGTGCCCGAGGCCGCCGAGGCTGCCGAGACCGCCGCCGTGCCCGAGGGCGGCGAGGCTCCCGAGGCTGCCGAGACCACCGGCGAGGCCGCCGGCCTGTCCGAGGCCGCCGGTCAGGCCACCCGCGCCCGGCCGGCCGGACCCGCTTCCGGACCCGCTGCCGGGCACGCTTCCGAGCACGTCGGCGCCCGGCAGATGACCGCCCTTCTGGCCGTGGTTCTTGGTTCCGTTGCCCCGGCCGCCGTGGAAGTCATCGTCGTCCAGATCGATGTCGTCCAGGTCGATGTCGTGCGGTTCGAGGTCACTGTCGTTGTTGCCGCCCCCGTACCCGTCACCGGTACCCGGACGGGGGTTCTGGGCCGCGCCGCCGCGGAAGGACTCCGGAACGGCGTTGCCGTAGAGAGCCTCCCCCAGCAGGTGACCGGACTCCGCGGAAAGGTTCGGGGTAGGCAGAGCGTCGGCCTGAGCGGGCACCGCCCCGAAGACGAGAAGCCCACCCGCGACCACGCCGGCTCCGGCATACCACAACTTACGCACTGAATTCTCCAGACCACTTCGGACGATTGGTTCGCCCGAATCCCACCAACTCGGACGAATCGTGTCGGATGGGGCAACGAGCGGCCCCGTACGACGGTTCCGGGCTGACTACGATCTGCGAACGTGAGCGCGCCACCGTCAGACAATGTCGATCACGATGCCGACACCCGTCCCCACCTGGTCCTTTGTGGCTCGGACGCCCTGGTCTGGACCCTCGCCGAAGAACTGGCGAATTCCCGCCACCGGATCCGGCTGACCGTGATCACCCCGCACCACATGCGGCCCGACGTGCCGGACATGGGCGTACTGCTGGAGAGCGGGGTCGAGTGGCGCAGGGCGGACCGTCTCGACGAGAAGGCGTTCCGGGAGGCCGGTCTGGACGGCGCCGCCGCACTCGCCCTGGTCATGCCGGACGACATGGTCAACCTGCACGCCGCTCTCCGCGCCCGGGAGGTCGAGCAGGACCTGCGGGTCGTGGTGCGGATGTTCAACACCGGACTGGGCGGCAGCGTGGCCCAGCTCTTCCCGGACTGCGCGGTGCTCTCCGACGCCCAGATGGCGGCGCCGGCCTTCGTGGCGGCGGCGCTGGGTGAGGTCGCCCCGACGCATTTCCGGAGCGGTGGCCGTACGTTATATGTCGCGGAACGTGGCGATGTGCTGGACCGGCACGTGGTCTTGACCCTGACCTCCGGCAAGGAGGTCCTGCCGGCCGACTCCGGTATGCGCGAGAGCGGCGACCTGGTGCTCGCCGAGGCGGTCGGCCGCCCGGCGAGCGAGGACGTGACCCGCCGCCTGCTGGCCCGCACCGGACGCCGCCGCCGGCCGCTGCTCGCCGCGGGCCGGGCGTTGCGGGCCGCGCTCAACCGCAAGCTCGGCCTGGCGGTGCTGATCACCCTGATCACCACGGTTCTGGCCGGAGCGGTCCTGACCACCTACGACGGTACGGACCACTCGCTCTGGGAGTCGATCTACATCACCCTGCTGACCGCCGTCGGATCGTCCGATGTGGAGGTCGGCCGGAACCCGATCGCGCAGGCCGCCCAGCTGCTGCTCACCATGGCGGGTCTCGCGTTGCTGCCGCTGATCACCGCGGCCGTGGTGGACGGCATGGTCAACGCCCGGCTGGCGCTGAGCCGGGGCCGGATCGCCGGTGCGCTGCGCGACCATGTCGTGCTGGTCGGCCTCGGCAACGTCGGCACCCAGGTTCTCCGCCAACTTCACGACCTCGGGGTACGGGTGGTCGCGATCGACCGGCACGCGGACGCCCGGGGGGTGGAATCGGCGCGGCGCCGGGGCATCCCGGTGATCGTCGGCGACGCCGCGCTGGAGGAGACCCTGCAGGGCGCCTCGATCGCCACCTGCCAGGCGCTGGTCGTGCTCTCCACCGACGACTCGGTCAACCTGCAGGCCGCGCTGCACGCCCGCGCCGCCCGGCAGGACCTGCGGGTGGTGCTGCGGCTCTTCGACGACGACTTCGCCCAGCGGGTGGAGACCGCGTTCCGGATCAACACGTCGCGCAGCGTCTCCCGGCTCTGCGCCCCGGTCTTCGCCGCGGCGCTGATGGAGCGCGACGTGCACGCGACGCTCCCGGTCGACCGGCGTGCCCTGCTGGTCGCCACCGTCACCGTCGAACCCGGGTCCGGTTTGGACGGTGCCGTGCTGGAGGAGGCCGATCAGCCGGGACGGGTCCGGGTGATCGGCCTGACCGCGCGCGGGCAGTCGTGGATCGACTGGCGCCCGGACCCGCGCCGGGTGCTGAGCCGGGGCGACCAACTGCTGGTCGTGGCCCGGCGCAGCGGCCTGCGCGCCCTCGTCGAGCTCTAGATCATCCTTTCTGGATCATCCCTTCCCGATCATCTTTCTCTAGATCAGCGCGCTGTCCAGGTCCTCCGGGTCGACGCCGAGCACGGCCTGCTCGTCGGGCTTGTTGACCAGCACGTCCGTCAGGTAGGACTGCACGGCCGGGGCCATCCCGACGTCCTTGCCGGCCCGCTCGGAGAGCAGCCACTTGTGCTGGATGATCTGCGAGAAGATCTCCTGCGGCTCCAGCTTCCGGCGCAGGTTCGCGGGTACGGCCCGGACCACCGGCTCGAACACCTCGGTCAGCCACCGGTGCGCGGCCTGCTGCTCGTCGGTGAGCGCGCTCTCCGCCCGGTACGTGTCGAGGTCGTTGAGGAGCTGCCGGGCCTGGTTCTCCTCGGCGTCCAGCCCGGTCAGCCGCATCAGCCGGCGGGTGTGGTACCCGGCGTCGACGACCTTCGGGCGTACCCGATAACCGCCGTCCATGGTGGACATGGAGACCTCGGCGACGTCGAAGCCCATCTCGTTGAGCCGCCGGATCCGCCGCTCGATGTGGTGCCGGGCGTCCTTCGCCACCTCCTGCTCGTACGTGACCTCGTGCCACAGCCGCTCGTAGCGGGCCACGATGTCGTCGACCACCTTCTCCGGGTCGATCGACTCGTGCAGCAGCTCGGCGGCCTGCAGGTCGAGGCACTCGCCGAAGATGTTCAGCCGGAGGATCTCGATGTCCTCGCTGCGCTGGCCCTCGGAGAGCTTCGGATAGAGGTTCCCGGTCTCGGCGTCCACCAGGTAGGCCGCGAAGGCGCCCGCGTCCCGGCGGAAGAGCGTGTTGGAGAGCGAGCAGTCGCCCCAGGAGAACCCGGTCAGGTGCATCCGCACGATCAGCGCGGCGAGCGCGTCGAGCAGCCGGTTCATGGTCTCCGGGCGCAGCACCCGGGAGAAGATCGCACGATACGGGAGCGAGAACTGCAGATGCCGGGTGACCAGGACGGTCTCCAGCGGCTCGCCCTCGGGGGTCTGCCGGTCGGTGGCTATCGCGATCGCCTGGACGGCCGGGAAATCGATCCGTTCCAGGGCGCGGAGCAGGTCGTACTCCTTCTCCGCGATGCGCTCGCGGGTCTCCTTCATCGCGTAGACGACGTCGTTGAGTTTGACGAACCGGACGATGTGCCGCGAGATGCCCTGCGGGAGCGCGACCAGGTGGTCGGCCGGCCACTCCTCGAGCGGCACGTGCCACGGCAGGTCCAGGAGCGCGGGGTCGATGAGAGCGGACGTGATGCGCACGGCCCCAGTGTGCCCGGTCCGGCTCCCGCGTCGCGTCCGTACGTGGCTCGTTACACACGTGCGTAACCGCCAACGACGTACGGGAGTGGCATGCGACGTAGGACAGGCATCGTCGTCGGAGCGTGCGTCGCCCTGGCTCTGGCCGGGGTGGCCGGGGCGGTGGCGGTTCGGGGTGACTCGGGTACGCCGCAGAGATTCGGCACGTGGCACGAGCCGCCGGCCGCGGTGTCCCGTACGCCTGTCGCCGCGCTCTCCTCCGCCGGGCCGTCCGCTTCCGTGCCGTCCGTTCCCGGCGCTGTCTCTCCCGGTGCTGTCTCTCCCGGTGTTGTTGCTCCCAGTGTTGGCTCTGGGGATGATATTTCGGATATGTCGGGTGATTACCGGCCGGGGCCTACGATTCTCGCGCCGGATGATCCGACGGTTCGGGAGCTCGAGTCCGCCGCGGCGCCGTCCAGCCGGCAGCAGGTCGGGGAGGTGCGCAACGTCGGCAAGCTGCTCGGGTACCTCGCCGGGCCGCGGCGCGAGAGGCTCGTCTATCCCGGGGCCTCGTACGTCAAGGTGCACTTCGCCCGGTTCGCCATGCTGCCCGGCGACTACGTGACCGTTTCGAACCCGGCCGGGACCGAGTCCTACCGGTACAACGCCCCGAAGGCCACCGAGACCGGAAACGCCGACAAATGGGCGATGTCGATCACCGGGGACACCGCGGTCGTCGAGGTGCACCGGGCCGTGAACCCGCTCGGCGTCGCGAACCTGCTGGGCGGCCTCGGCGTGAAGGTGGACCGGGTGGCCCGCGGGTACAGCCGGACCGAGCAGGCCGACGTGCCCGAGTCACAGCCGCTACCGCCCGGGCGTAACGGCCGCGAGGAGTCGGTCTGCGGCGCGGACACCTCCACCGACGCGGTCTGCTACAAGTCGGCGGACCCGGTCGCGTACACCAAGTCCAAGGCGATCGCCCGGCTCCTGATCAACGGCACCGAGCTCTGCACCGGCTGGCGGGTCGGCCCGAAGAACCGGCTGCTCACCAACAACCACTGCCTGACCACCTCGGAGGAGGCGTACGACACCGAGGTCTGGTTCAACTACCAGTGCGCCCAGTGCGGCGGTTACGACGTCTTCAAGCCGACGAAGGTCTGGGGCGAACAGGTGCTCTCCACCGACCACGTGCTCGACTACACCCTGTTCACCGTCGACGGCTTCGACTCGATCGAGCAGTTCGGCTACCTCACCCTGGACACCGCCCGCCCGCGCAAGGGCCAGGAGCTGTACGTGCCGCAGCACCCGGCCGGCGAGCCCACCCGGATCGCGGGCGCCAAGGGCGAGAAGGCCGCCAACTGTGCCGTCGACAACCCCGACTACACGGGGTACGCGGCCCGCTCCGACGTCTCGTACTACTGCGACACGGCGGGCGGTTCATCCGGTTCCCCGGTCCTGTCTCGCGCCACGAACAAGGTGGTCGCCCTGCACCACTTCGGCGGCTGCCCCAACTCGGGTGTCCGCGGCGACCTCCTCGCCACCAAGCTGTCCGCCTACCTCTAACCGCGCCTGTCCGCCGTGCCCGCCTGTCCGCCGTGCCCGCCTGTTGGCCACGTCCACCCGTCTGCCGCGCCGCCTGTCCGCCGCGTGTACCCGTCCGTGCCGCCAGCCGCCAGCCGCCAGCCGCCAGCCGCCAGCCGCCCGCCGTTCGTCCGTCTGCGCGCCGTGTCCCCGCCGCTGTTCGTCCGCACGTGGGGGGTGCCCGGCAGTCGGGTGGTCATCGCGGCTGGCCGCTGACCTCCAGTTTTGAGGGCGTGTCTAGGTTTGGGGTGTGCCAGTGACGATCACGCCCCGCCGCACCCTCTCGTGGTGGCCCGACGCCCTCCTGCTCGCGGCCTTCGCGGCGCTCACCGCGGCGCTCGTCAACGGCCACCTGCTGACGCTCGACCAGCGGGTGGCCGATTGGGCATTCGCGCACCAGCCCGCCGTCCCGTACTGGACCGCCCGCGTCTTCAACTACCTCGGTCAGGGCGGCCAGGTCCTCACCCCGGTCGCCGTGATCCTGACGGCGCTCCTGGCCTACCGCACCCGCTCAGCGCGTGCCCTCCTCCCTTTCATCGCCGCCTACGTCGTGACGTACCTGACCATCGGCCCGATGAAGCTCTACTTCGATCGAGCCGCCCCCCGCTATCAGGGCCCCTTCAAGACCGAGATGTTCAACCCGGTCGCCTCCGGTGTCGAAAGCCGCAGCTACCCCTCCGGCCACATGGGCAACTCCCTGGTCTGGTACGCCGTCTTCGCGATCCTGGCCGCAGCCCTCCTCCGCCGAACCCTGACCCGGTGGGAGTTCTTCGCCATCCGCGTCCTCCCTGTCGCCGTCGTCTTCGTGACCACGGTCTACACCGGCTTCCACTGGCTCACCGACTCGGTCGCGGGCCTGCTGCTCGGCGCCTTCCTGGCCCGTCTGCTCCAGCGCATCCCCTGGGACCGCATCCCCTTGCCGCCCCTCGCCGGTTGGTCCCGCCCCGCGGGACTCTGACGCCGCCGCCCCGCGGGCTCTCTTAACGCCCGTGCGCGCCCCTGCCCCTGCCCCTGCCCGCCCTGCCCCTGCCCCTGCCCCTGCCCGGAGCTTGCCTCCGCGGCTCTTGGTGCTGGAACTCTCTCCCCCGGCCTGCTCTGGTGCCGGACACGGTCAGGGGTGGGATTCCGCCGGTGCGGACAGGCGGTTGAGCAGGTCCGGGACTGCGGTCAGGAGACGCTGCTCGTCGGGGGTGAGCCGGGTAGCGATGGCGTCGGCCACCCAGTCGCGACGGGAAGCCCGGTCGGTTGCCAAGGCCTCCGCCCCGCCATCCGTGAGGGTGATGACGAATCCGCGCCCGTCGGCGGGATTCGGTGCACGGCTGACGAAGGCGAGAGCCTCGAGTTCGCCGACGGTCCGGCTCATGCTCTGGTGCTTCACCCCCCTCCTGTTGGCCAGCTCGGCGATGGTCTGTGCCCCGTCCCGGTCGAGATGTCCGAGTGTCTCGGCCTGGGCCGCCGGCAGGGTGTCGGCGTGGGCACGCGTGGTGCGGACGAACCGGCCGATCGCCTGCCGTAACTCCTCGGCGAGGTCGGCTCCGGCCTGACCCGAGTGCCCGGTCAGCCGGATGTCGATCTCACCGAAGGCCCGGCGCGGCCGACCGGCTAGGTCGACGTCGGCTGTTCTGGCTGCCGCTTCTCGTTCTCCTGCTTCCCTCGCGGGATCTGTCCTCGGCCTCACATGGCGAACTGTACAGCACTGTTGTACAGTTCGCCATGTACAGCTTCGTTGTATATCTGGAGGGGCCGTCATGGATCTGATCAAGTTCGGGCACGCCTGCGTGGTGCTGGAGAAGGATGGTCGGCGCCTGGTCGTCGACCCGGGCGGGCTGACGCCCGAGGACGCCTTCGCCGGGGCTGACGCGGTGCTGATCACCCACGAGCACTTCGACCACTTCAGCGGAGCGAAGCTCGTGGCCGCCCTCGCCGCGAATCCCGCTCTGGAGGTGTGGACGAACGCCGCGGTCGCGGAGGTCTTCGACGGCGACAGCGCTCGTGTGCACGTGGTCGGCGAGGGCGACTCCTTCACCGCCAACGGCTTCGACGTCAGCGTCCACGGGCAGTGGCACGCCACCCTGCACGCCGACATCCCCCGCATGCGGAACATCGGCTTCTCCATCGACGACGAGGTCTTCCACCCCGGCGACGCCCTGACCGTGCCGGGCACTCCGGTCCAGGTGCTGCTGCTCCCGGTCCACGCGCCGTGGTCCCGGATCAGTGACCTGATCGATTGGGTGCGCGAGGTCAAACCCGCCCGCACGATCGCCATCCACGACGGCGCCCTCAACGCCACCGGCCGCGCCATGGTCACCGGGTTCCTCGGCGACACCGGCCCTGCCCCGACAGGAGTTCCGTACCTTCATCCGGCCGCGGGCCAGCACCTCCAGGTGGCCTGACTCACGACAGCCGCCTGAGCCGGTCGAGAGGGACTGTCTTCTTGCAACCTCGGTCGAGAGGAGCCACCGGGTGTGATCAGCGGGAGTGGAGGATCCGTTTGAGCCGCAGGTTCTCGGTGAGGACGAGGACGTCGGCGCGTAGGCCGAGCGTCAGCGCTCCCCGGTCGGCCAGCCCGAGCAGGCGGGCCGGGGTCGTCGATGACATGACTACCGCGTCGGGGAGGGAGATGCCGGCGGCGATCGCGTTGCGGAGGGCCGCGTCCATGGTGAGGGTGCTGCCGGCGATGGAGCCGTCCCGGGTGAGGCGGGCTACCCGGTCGGCGACGAGGACCTCCTGGCCGCCGAGGTCGTAGATACCGTCGGGCATTCCGGTGGCGTCCATGGCGTCGGTGACGAGGACGGCGCGGGACGGGCTGGCGGTTCCGGCGGCGAAGGCGAGCATGCCGGGGTGGAGGTGGATGTTGTCGGCGATCAGCTCGACCGTGGCGGTGGAGGAGAGGAGACCGATGACCGGGCCGGGTTCGCGGTGGTGGGGAGGGCGCATGCCGTTGAAGAGGTGAGTGGCGACGCTCGCGCCGGCCGCCACACCGGCGTGGGTCTGGTCGTAGGAGGCGTCGGTGTGACCTACGGCGGCGAGGACGCCGGCGTCGTGGAGGTAGGTGATGGCCTCCAGCGCGCCGGGGAGCTCGGGGGCGATCGTCACCATGCGGACGCTGCCCTCGCCGGTCTTGACCAACTCGGTCAGTTCGGTCATCGACGGGGGACGGAGGAAGGCCGGGTTCTGGGCACCGCAGCGGATCTCGGAGAGGTACGGGCCCTCGAAGTGGATGCCGGCCAGGACGCCCTCGGTGACCAGCGGTCTGTAGGCCTCGGTGGCGGAGCGCATCAGATCGAAAGGGGAGCTGACGAGACTGGCCAGGAGGGTGGTGGTGCCGTGGGACAGGTGGAAGGCGGCGGCGTCACGGGCGGCCGACGGGTCACCCGTGGTGAAGGTGTGGCCGCCACCGCCGTGGCAGTGCAGGTCGACGAAGCCGGGGATGATCACGTCGGTGCCGGCGGCGTCGTCGGGGACGATCGCGGTGATCAGGGCGCCGTCGGAGTCGAGGTGTCCAGTGATCACTCCGTCGGGGGTGACGATGCGCCCGGATACGCGGGTCGCGACGCCACGGCTCACTGCGGCGGGGGCCACCGCGGTGGGGGGCACGGCGGCGGGGGGCACGGCGGTGGGGGACACGGCGGCGGGGGACACGGCGGCTACGGCGCTGCGGGGAACAGAGCTGCCGGTCACAGCATCGTGCCGGGAGAGCCGCCGGGGCTGGGAACGCCAGCGGTGCCGGGAGAGCCGGGGCTGCTGGGAGAGCCGGGGCTGCTGGGAGAGCCGGGGCTGCTGGGAGAGCTGGGAGAGCTGGCGGCGATGGGAGAGGCGGCGGCTTTCAGGGTGTCCAGGGCGAGCAGGGCGGCGCCGCGGCATCCTGCGGTGTCTCCCAGTTCGGCGCGGATGATCTCGGGGGTGCGGTGGAACGTGACGCGGCGTTCGAGGGCGCGGCGGACGGGGCCGATCAAGTGTTCGCCGGCCTCGGCCAGGCCGCCGCCGAGGACGATCGCGTGGACGTCGTAGAGGGCCTGAGCCGCGAGCAGGCCGTCGGCGAGGGCCTCGACGGCCTCCTGCCAGACCTGGCCGGCCAGTTCCTCGCCGGCGGCGGCGCGGGTGGCCACGTCGAACGCGGTCGCGCCGGGCTCGCCGGACAGGTTCGCGTAGCGGCGGCCGACCGCCTTCGCCGACGCCTCGGCCTCCAGGCAGCCGCGCAGGCCGCAGCCGCACTCCGTGCCGCCGGGGCGGACCACCAGGTGGCCCAGCTCGCCGGCCGCGCCGTGGGCGCCCGCGTACCCGGTGCCGTCCACGATCAGGCCGCCCGCGATGCCGGTGCCGATGCCCACGAAGAGCACGTGGCTGCGGCTGCGGCCGGCGCCGAGGCGGGCTTCGGCGAGCGCGGCGGCCCGCATGTCGTGGCCGAGCGCGACGGGCAGGCCCAGACGCTGGGTGGCCAACTCGCGCAGGGGTACGTCACGGAAGCCGATGTTCGCGGACCAGACCGCGACCCCGGCGGCCTCGTCGACCAGGCCGGGGACGCCGATGCCGACGGCGATCGGGGTGAGCCCCTCGGTGCGGGCCTTCTCGGTCAGGCCCTCGGCGACGGCGAGGATGTTCTCGGTGACCGCCCCGGGACCGCGGTCGGCCCGGGTCGGGTGGCGCTCCTCGTGCCGGACGGTGCCGTCCGGGTGGACCAGGGCGCACTTCATGCCGGTGCCGCCCACGTCCAGGGCCACGACGACGTGCTCCACGGCCGTTACGGCGTCTCGGGCAGTACGACCGAGCGGGTCAGGCCGCGCGGATTGTCCGGGTCCATGCCTTGCGTGGTGGCGAGCAGGACGGCCACGCGCTGCGCCAGCACCAGGTCGGCGAGCGGGTCGAGCGGCGCCCGGCCACCGACCCAGCGGCCGAGGCTCGCGTACCCGCCGTGGTGGCGGCTGTGCACGAACGCGGCGCCGCGGGCCTCCACCTCGTCGGCGAGACCGGCCGGCACGTCGCCGAAGGCCCAGACCACCCGGCGCGGGCCGGCGATCGAGATCGGTCCGTGCCGGTAGTCCATCGCGGGGTACGCCTCGGTCCAGAACCCGGCGGTCTCCCGGCACTTCAGAGCGGCCTCCTCGGCCAGGCCGACGGTCCAGCCGCGGCCCAGGAAGGTGATCTGCTCGACCAGCGCCGGGTGCACCGGCAGCGGCAGCCGGACCGCGACCTCGGCGTCCATCGCGGCGGTGTCGATGTCGGCGCCCAGGTGTGCCCGGAGCAGCGCGAGCGTGCTGGTGGCGAAGCGGGTCTGCACCACCGACCTCTCGTCGGCGAAGTCCAGCACGATGGCGTGCCGGGCCAGGTCGACGGCGGGCTGGGCGGGGTCGGCGGTCACCACGGTCACCGGGGTGTGCTCGCCGGCCTCGCGCATCACGTCGAGGACCTCGGTGGTGGTGCCGGAACGGGTGATCGCGACCAGCCGGTCGTAGCGCCGCCCGTACGGGAAGTCCGAGGCCTGGAAGGCGTCCGTCTCGCCGTGACCGGCCTGTTCGCGCAGCACCGCGTACGACTTGGCCATGAACCAGGAGGTGCCGCAGCCGACCACGGCGACGCGCTCACCCCGGACCGGGAGCCCCGGCGAGTCGGCGAGTTTGGCGGCCAGGCGCCAGCATTCCGGCTGACTGGCGATCTCCGCTTTGACGTGCGTCATGGCTCATCCTCACCGGTTGTTGCTGCGCATTCAAGCTCGGTTCCCGGGTCTTTCGCGCGTCATTGTGCTTGGAACCTCGGGGTGGCGGCAAGTTTCCGAGCCGCGTCGTGGCACGTAGTGCTGCCTATCGGGGGGCCTTTGCGCATCGGGTTGCTTTGCTTTCTGGCGTTTCGAGCACTAATGTGCACACACTTGTCATAGATCGTGCATCGGAGAGTGTCGGGTGGACCGGTACGCGCGCTGGAATGCCCTGCTCGAGCTGCTCACGGAGAGTGGCCGGGTGTCGGTCGAGGAGGCAGCCGAACGGCTGGACGTCTCCCAGGCCACCATCCGCCGTGACTTCGACCAGCTCGCCCAGCAGCAGATGATCACCCGTACCCGGGGTGGTGCGGTCGCCAACGGAGTCTCCTACGACCTCCCGCTCCGGTACAAGAGCGCCAAGCACTCGGCGGAGAAGCAGCGGATCGGCGAGGCGGCGGCACGTCTGGTCACCCCCGGTACGGTCGTCGGCCTCAATGGCGGCACCACGGTCACCGAGGTGGCCCGGGCTCTCGCCGTACGCCCGGATCTGAATGTCAGTGGCGACGGCGCTCAGCTCACCGTGGTCACGAACGCGCTCAACATCGCGAACGAGTTGCTGGTCCGCTCCCGGATGAAGATCGTGGTCGCCGGTGGCGTGGTGCGCCCGCAGTCCTTCGAGGTGGTCGGCCCGCTCGGCGGCGCCCTGCTGAAGGAGGTGACGCTCGACATCGTCCTGCTCGGCGTCGACGCGCTCGACGTGGAGCTGGGCGCGGCCTCCCACCACGAGGGCGAGGCCGCGATGAACAGCCTGATGGTGGCCCGCGCCAAGCGTGTCGTGGTGATCGCCGACTCGTCGAAGCTGGGCGGCCACGCGTTCGCCCGGATCTGCCCGATCAGCCAGATCGAGACCCTGGTGACCGACTCCGGCGCCCCGGCCCCGGTGGTCAGCGCGTTCCGCGAAGCCGGCGTGGACGTCATCTGCGCCTGAACGGAGCGGGCCGGTCAAGCAAGGGCGGGCCGGTCAAGCAGAGCGGCCGGTCAAGCAAGGGCGGGTCGGTCAAGCAGAGCGGTCGGTCAAGCAAGGGCGGGTCGGTCAAGCAGAGCGGGCCGGTCGGGTAAGAGCGGGCCGGCCTGCGGTGTTCCTTAAGACTGCATGATCAAGGGCTGCCATATCGGTGTTGATCACTTAGGGTGCGGCGATGACCGCCGTACTCGAGATATCAGGGCTGCGGAAGACCTATCGCGGCCGCAAAGGTGTCCGAAACGCGCTGGACGGCTTCGACATGGAGGTCACGTCCGGCCAGGTGCACGGGTTCCTGGGGCCGAACGGCTCGGGGAAGACCACCACGCTGCGCACCCTGCTCGGGCTGATCCGCCCGAACGCGGGACGCATGATGATTCTCGGTCGTGAGGTGCCGCGTCATCTTCCCGCCGTGGCCCGCGAGGTGGGCGCCATCGTGGAGAGTCCGCAGTTCTTCGGCAACTTCACCGCGCGGGACACGCTCTCCCTGCTGGCCGATGCCGGTGGGGTGAAACGGGTCCGGGTGCCGGCCGTCCTCGAGCTGGTCGGCCTGCGGGACCGGAGCAGGGAGCGGGTGAAGACGTACTCGCTCGGCATGAAGCAGCGTCTCGCGGTCGCCTCGGCGCTGCTCAAGGAGCCGAAGCTGCTGATACTGGACGAGCCGGCGAACGGCCTCGACCCGGGTGGCATCCGGGAGATGCGGACGTTGATGCGCGATCTCTCCGCGTCCGGGATGACCGTGCTGCTCTCCAGCCACATCCTCGGCGAGATCCAGCTGATCTGCGACTCGGTGACGATCATCGCGGCCGGTCGGCGGGTGGCCGCCGGGTCGGTCACCGAGGTGCTCTCGCAGCATTCGTCGACGGCGGTCAAGGTGCGTCTCGAGCCCGGCGTCGACATGCTCGGCGCCGCGGAGATCCTGCGGAACGCCGGCGCCCAGGTGACGCTCGAGGCCGACCATTTCGTGGTCGGCAACGCCGGCAACCCGGCCCAGGTCACCAAGCTGCTGGCCGAGAAGCAGATCTACGTGAGCGAGCTGACCCCGGTCGCCGCGGATCTGGAGGACGTCTTCCTGACGCTGACCGGGAGCGCCCCGGTGGATGGCCGGAGCCGGCCGGTGGACGGGTGGGGCAAATGAGCCTGGTACGCGCGGAGTCCCGTCGCCTCGTCAAGCGGCGCTTCACCAAGCTGCTGGTCGCCGGCGCGCTGGCGCTGCTGGCGGTGGTGGCGGTCTCGATCTTCCTGAGCAACGAGAAGGTCACCCCGGCCCAGGTCACCGCGGCCAGAGCACAGGCCGGGCGGGACTATCAGGAATCGGTCGCGTCGGTCACCGCGGAGAAGCAGAAGTGCGTCACCGAGGGCGGCACCGACTGTGACACCTACTACATCCCGCAGCCCGAGGACTTCGACTACACCTGGTACATGCCGCCGACCTTCGACCTGCGGTCCCAGTTCGGCAACATGATCACCACGTTCGCGGCGATCCTGGCGGCGGTGGCGTTCCTGATCGGAGCGTCGTTCGCCGGGGCCGAGTGGAGCAGCGGCGCGATGATGAACCTGCTGCTCTGGCGCCCGCAGCGGATCCGGGTGCTCGGCTCCAAGCTGGTCGTCTTCCTGTTCTGGCTGACCGGGCTGACCCTGCTGCTCGCGGCGCTCTGGACCGGGGCGTTCCGGTTGATCGCCGAGACGCACGGCTCGACCGACGGGATGACGCCCGGCGTGTGGCGGTCGTTCGGGCTGACCGGGCTGCGCGGGCTGGCGGTGGTGCTGGTCTCCGGGCTGCTCGGGTTCACGCTGGCCTCGATCGGCCGGCACACCGCGATGGCGCTGGGCGCGCTGATCGGCCTCGGCGCGCTGCAGGTGGGCGCGTTCGTGGTGGCCACCGTCGCCGAGCTGCAGTTCCCCGGTGTGTACATGGCCCCCTACTGGCTGTGGGCGTGGATGTACCAGGACTTCACGCTGAAGGACTACGCGAGCTGCGACTATTCGGCCAGTTCGGGGTGCGAGCCGGCCCAGTTCGTGATGACCTGGCAGACCTCCGGCCTGATGCTCGCCGGCGTCGCGGTCGTCGCCACGGGTGTTGCTATGTGGACGATGCGTAGACGAGACATCACGTGAGGTAGCGTTCGGCGGGGATCGCGAGCGGCGTCTATGCTGGTGATCCCCTCGTACACCTGTGCGGATCCATCCCTCCGCCGATCCCTCTCGCCCGCAGGGAGCGCCCATGCAGCCCGCCGAAGACCAGCCGGTCGAGGAGTTGCAGCACATCCCCACGCAGCGCCCGCCCGGAGAGACCGACCTCGCGGAGCCCACGCCGGCGTTCGACGGCGAGACGGAGCCCACGCCGGCGTTCGACGGCGAGACGGAGCCCGTGCTCGACGGCGAGCCGGAGCCGGTGGCCGGGCTGAGCGAGCGGGAGGAGCAGATCCTCACGTTCGAGGCCAAGTGGTGGAGGCACGCCGGCGCCAAGGAGCAGGCCATCCGGGACTCCTTCGGCCTCTCCTCGACCCGCTACTACCAGCTGCTCAACACGCTGCTCGACAATCCGGCCGCCCTCGAGCGCGACCCGGTCCTGGTCGGCCGCCTGCGCCGCCTCCGTTCGGCCCGGGCCCGCACCCGGCGCCGATAGCTCCGGCCCGGTTCCGCACCCGCCGCCGACGGCTTCGGCCCGGTTCCGCACCCGTCGCCGACGGCTTCGGACCCGTCTCGGTTCCGCTCGCCGCTCCCCTCAGGCTTCGCGATTCTTCGCGTACGCCGCGAGCCAGGCGACCTGCTCGGGGTCGAGCGAGGCCCGTACGCGGGACCGGGCGGTGGCCACGTTCTCGGCGGTGACCTTCGACGCCTCCAGTGAGTCACGCATGGCGGCCAGGGCGGACTCCCGGATCAGGGCCGCGCAGTCCGCCGCGGAGAACCCGTCCAGCGCCGCACCGAGCGCGTCCAGGTCGACCGACTCGTCCAGCGGCACCGATTTCGACGCGGCGCGCAGGATCGCGGTCCGCGCCTCGGCGTCCGGCGGCGGCACGTAGACCAGCCGTTCCAACCGGCCGGGCCGCAGCAGCGCCGGGTCGATCAGGTCCGGCCGGTTGGTCGCGCCGATCACCACCACGTTGCGCAGGTCCTCCACCCCGTCAAGCTCGGTGAGCAGGGCGGCCACCACCCGGTCGGTCGTACCGCCGTCGGTGGCCTGACCCCGGGTCGGCGCCAGCGCGTCCACCTCGTCCAGGAAGACCAGGGTCGGCGCGGCCTCCCGGGCCCGGCGGAACAGCTCGCGGACCGCCCGTTCGCTGTCACCCACCCACTTGCTGAGCAGCTCGGCGCCCTTCACCGAGAGCACGTTCGCCTTACCCGTACCGGCGATGGCCTTGACCAGGTAGGTCTTTCCGCAGCCGGGAGGGCCGTACAGCAGAACGCCGCGCGGGGGTGAGACGCCGAGCCGGGCGAAGGTGTCCGGATAGGTCAGCGGCCAGAGGACGGACTCGGTGAGCGTCTCCTTGACCTCGGCCAGGTCGCCGACGTCGTCCAGGGTCACCGTGGCGACCTCCAGGGTGGACTCGGCCATCGAGGTGGGGCGGACCACGTCCAGTGCCGCCTCGAAGTCCGCCATGGTCACCACCGGCCCGGCGCCGTCCTCCCGGTCCGTGTCGCGGGTGGTGGTGCCGACGTGGCGCAGGGCGGCCCGGACACCCGCCTCTCGGGCGAGCGCGCCCAGGTCGGCGGCGACGAAGCCCGGGGTACGCGCGGCCACGTCGTCCAGGCGGACGTCGTCGGCGAGCGGCATACCCCGGGTGAGCACGGTGAGCTGCTCGCGGCGCATCGCGGTGTCCGGCAGCGGCACGGTGAGCTGCACCGCGAGCAGGTCCGGCGCCCGCAGTGCCGGGTCCACCGACTCCGGCCTGCTGGTCGTGCAGATCACCGCGGCGCCGGCGGCCACCGTCTCGGCGAGCAGCTGCCGGAACACCGTGGAGATCGGGCCGGGCTCCTCCCGCGGGGCGAGCGCCTCGACGTCGGAGATCAGCAGGACGGCCGGCCCGCCGGTGCGTACCCCGGCGGTCAGCTCGCGCAGCCGGGCGGCGGCCGCGCTGTTCGTGAGCGCCGCCAGCTCCGGGCCCCAGACCGGGCGTACGGTCGCACCCACCGCCGCGGCGACCGCCCGGACCAGCGCGGACTTCCCGGAACCGGCGGGCCCCGCGATCAGCACCCCGAGGGTGACCCTGGTGCCCAGCCGGGTCAGCACCTCGCGGTGGTGGAAGCCGAGGTCGAGCAACTCCTCCAGCTCCTTGGCCTGGGCGCGGAGCCCGGGCAGGTCGTCCAGGCTGGACGGCGGCACCTCCGGATCGGTGGAGGCGGGCGCCTCGGGCCGGGCGGGCGCCGCCGGGGCGCCACCGGGCGCGGCCGACGGGCCGTCCTGCCAGCCGACCACCGTGTCCATCGTCACCAGCACGGCGGGGCCACCCTCCACCTCGCCGGCGGTCAGCAGGGTGCTGGTCCAGGCGTACCCCACCCGGTTGGCCAGGCTCCGGCGGGCGGCCTCGACCAGCGACCGGCTGGCGGCCTGCGGGAGCACGTCCTGGGGGAGCAGCGACACGTCGTCGCCGGGGCTGATCACCTTGCCGAGCAGGGCCAGCCGCAGCATCTCCGGGGAGACCACCGCGACGATCTCGGGCGGCCCGGTCAGCGTCACCCGGCGCGCCTCGACCACCGGGATCGGGGTGACCGTGACCTGCCCGCCGTCCCGCATCCCCAGGTTGCCGAGGGTCAGGTCGTCGGCGTAGAGCAGCGCGCGGCTCGCCGTGGCCTCGGCCCTGGCCACCAGGCCCGCCGTGGTCCGGTTGCCGGACAACCGGACCGGATCACCGGGGTTCAATGCCAGTGCGGCCATCACCTCGGGGTGCAGGCGTACGATGCCGCGCCGGGCATCGAGGGCAGCGGGCCGCAAGGTCACGGTCAGCGTGAGATCATCAGCCACCGCGGATGCCTCCGATTGATCGTCTGGGGCTCTTCTAGGTTGTCCACGCTAGCCGCCGAGGGGCCGCCGAACGGTCTCCGGCGGCCGTTCCATGCCCACGGGGAGGCCATAGACATGAGGCGTAGTCCTCTGGTGATCCTGATCGCCGCACTCGCGTTGACCGGGGTGGCCGGCTGCAGCGACGACGAGACGCCGCCGGCCGCCGCTCCGCAGAGCGCGAGCCCGGCGCCGACCGAGTCGCTCGACATGCCGCCGACCGTCGACAACCCGAAGCCGACCGATCCGATCACCCCCGGCGAGCAGCAGGCCAGCGGCTTCGTCGCCCATCTTCAGATCAGCGCGGACGGTTTCGGACCGTACGAGATCGGCGCGACCCAGGAGGAGACGATCGCGGACGGCCTGATCGACTCGGCGTCGGACACCGGCAACGGCTGCGCCACCGCCACCGGGCCCGGCCGGTACCTCTCGCCCGCGCTGCTCTTCGCCCAGGGCAAGCTGGTCCAGATCAGGGTCACCGCGGCCCAGGCGACGACCACGGACGGGGTGGCGCCGGGCGCGCCCCTCGCCGACGTCCAGGCGGCGTACCCGGCCGGTAAGGCGGTGACCGGCACCGGCGGCGTCCAGGGCTGGGAGACCGTCGGGGGCACCGGCGCCCTGCTCGTCGAGGTCACCGGCGGGACGGCGAGCGCGCTGACCGCCGGCGTCGCCACCACGGTCGAGAAGGTCTTCACCACCGGCCAGGGCTGCTGACGATCGCCGGGACCGCCCGCCCGCCGGCTCTCCGGATCCGGGGCGGGCGGTTCCGGTGGCATTAATGAACTTTCACAGCCACTGCTCAGCCGGTCACCGCTAGGTTGGGCGCCATGCTTGCGTTACCACGGCTCACCCGGCGCAGAGCCGTCACCGGCGCGGTCGTGCTGGTGCTGCTCGCCGCCGCGACCGTCTGGGCGGTTCGCCCCGAGCAGTCCGACTGGACGGCTCAGGACCTGCGGATCACCGTCCAGTCCGGCCCCGACGGCGACGAGCCGGTCGATCTCGACGCCCGCTTCCTGCTGCCCCGGGAACGCTCCGGCAAGGTCCCGGCGGTGCTGCTCGCGCACGGCTTCGGCGGCTCCAAGGACTCCGTCCGCGACGACGCCGAGTCCCTGGCCGCCCGCGGCTACGCGGTGCTCACCTGGACCGCGCGCGGTTTCGGCCGCAGCGGCGGCGAGATCCACCTGGACAGCCCGGACTACGAGGTCAAGGACGCCCAGCGCCTGATCGACTGGCTGGCCGCCCGCCCCGAGGTGCAGACCGACGCGAGTGGCGACCCGCGCGTCGGCGTGGTCGGCGGCTCGTACGGCGGCGCGCTCGCCCTGCTCCTGGCCGGCCAGGATCAGCGCGTCGACGCGATCGTCCCCTCGATCACCTGGAACGACCTGAGCAACGCCTTCCTCCCGCAGTCCGCCGACACGACCGCCACCGGCGTCTTCAAGAAGGGCTGGGCCGGCGTCTTCTTCGGCAGCGGGTCCTCGGGTGGCGGCTCCTCCGATGCCGCGCCGACGAGTGGTGCCGCGCCGACGAGTGGTGCCGCGCCGACGAGTGGTGGCACGCAGGCGAGTGCGGATCCGGCGTGTGGGCGGTTCGCGGCGGATGTCTGCCAGGCGTACCTCTCGATGGCGACCACCGGCATCCCGGACGAGAGCACGCTCGCGCTGCTGCGCCGCTCCTCGCCGGCGACCGTGCTCGACAAGATCAAGGCGCCGACCCTGCTGATCCAGGGCGCGGTCGACACGCTCTTCCCGCTCTCCGAGGCGGACGCCAACGCCGAGGGCATCGCCGCCACCGGCACCCCGGTCAAGGTCGCCTGGTTCACCGGCGGCCACGACGGCGGCTCCGGCCCCTCGTCGGACCAGGACCGGGTCGAGTACCTCACGGTCCAGTGGCTCGACCACTACCTCAAGGGCGAGGGCGCCACCCCGAACGACGACTTCACCTGGTCCCGCGTCGCCGGGTACAGCGCCTCGACCCGGGATCTGGTGACCAACGGGTACTCCGCCGACACGTACGCCGGAATGAGCGGAACCGGCAGCACCCAGGTCTCCCTGGACGGCACCGCGCAGCGGATCGCGAACCCGCCGAACGGCAACCCGGGCGCGATCTCGTCGCTGCCGGGGCTGGGCAGCCGGCTCACCTCCCTGCTCAGCGGCAGTGTCGCCACCGACGTGGACGGCCAGAACGCGAGCTTCACCTCGGCGCCGGTGACCACCGCCGTCGAGGTGGGCGGCTCCCCGACGGTCCGGGTGAAGGTCGCCTCGCCGACCGGGGAGGCCGTGGTCTTCGTCAAGCTCTACGACGTCGACCAGAACGGCTCGCCCACCCTCAGCGCGGGCCTGGTCGCGCCGGTCCGGCTCACCGGCCTGCCCGCCGGCATCGAGCAGGCCGAGGCGGTCACGGTCACCCTCCCGGCGATCGTCCGCCGGATCGAGACCGGGCATCGACTCCGCGTCGTCGTCGCCACCTCCGATCAGGCGTTCCTCACCCCGGCCGCGCCGGCCACCTACACCGTGGCCCTGGACGGCGGCCTCACCCTGCCGACCCTGGCCGGCACGCCGATCGCCTCGTCGGGAACCGTCTACTGGTACGCCCTCGGTGCCCTGATCGCGGTGATCGTTCTCGGTCTGGTCGTGCTGCTGCTGGTGCGTCGCCGGCTCCGCCGCCGCCGGGTCACCACGATCACCGCGGAGTACGCCGACACCCCGCTGGTCGTCCGCGGCCTGCGCAAGGCGTACGGCGACGGTTTCGTGGCCGTCGAGGAGATCGGCTTCACCGTCGAGCGCGGCCAGGTCGTCGGCCTGCTCGGCCCGAACGGCGCCGGCAAGACCACCACGCTCCGGGTCCTGATGGGCTTGACCACCCCGACCGCCGGTGAGATCCACGTCTTCGGCCACCGGCTCGTCCCCGGTGCCCCGATCCTGTCCCGGGTCGGCGCGCTGGTCGAGGGCCCCGGCTTCCTCCCGCACCTGACCGGCCACCAGAACCTCGAGGCGTACTGGAAGGCGACCGGTCGCCCCTGGGCCGACGCCCGTTTCGAGGAGGCCCTGGAGATCGCCGGTCTGGGCTCCTCGGTGCACCGGCGTACGAAGAACTACAGCCACGGCATGCGGCAGCGCCTCGCCATCGCCCAGGCCATGCTCGGCCTCCCGGAGCTCCTCGTCCTCGACGAGCCGACGGACGGTCTCGACCCGCCGCAGATCGCCGAGATGCGCCGCGTCCTGCAGCGGTACGCCACCGACGGCCGCGCGGTCCTCGTCTCCAGTCACCTCCTCGCCGAGGTCGAGCAGACCTGCACCCACGCCGTGGTCGTCAACAAGGGCCGCATCGTCGCCTCCGGCCCGGTCGACGACATCGTCGGCGACTCCCCGTCGGTGGCGATCGACGTCACCGACGTCCCGGCGGCCACCGAGATCCTCACCGGTCTCGGCGTCCGCTCGGTGGTCCCGGACGGCGCCTCCGGCCTGATCGTGGACATGAACGGCACACCCCGCGCCGAGGTGGTGGCCTCCCTGGTCCGGGCCGGTGTCGGCGTGGACCGGGTGGTGCCGCGCCGCCGCCTGGAGGACGCCTTCCTCGCCCTGGTGGGCGACAACTCACGGGGAAGTGGAGACCGATGAGCACCAGCACACCCGCCGAGGCCGAGACCAGCGCCGACGCGGCCGAGGGCTATCGGGCGTCGCGGACGTTGCCGATCATGGCCGAGGTCCGGCGGCAGGCGTCGCGGCGGCGGACACAGCTGGCGCTCGGGTTCATGGTGCTGCTGCCGCTGATCATCCTGGCCGCCTTCGAGTTCGGCGGGAACGGGCGCGACGACGACCAGAACGGGGGCGGCGCGTTCAGCAGCCTGGTCGACCTGGCGACGTCGGGCGGGCTGAACTTCGCGCTCTTCGGTCTGGCGGTGTCGGCCAGTTTCCTGCTGGTGGTGGTCTTCGCGCTCTTCGCCGGCGACACGGTGGCGAGCGAGGCGAGTTGGGGGAGCCTGCGGTACCTGCTGGCGATCCCGGTGCCCCGGGCGCGCCTGCTGGCGGTCAAGCTGGTGGTGGCCCTCGGGTACTCCCTGCTGGCCCTCCTGCTGCTGGCCGGCACCGGGCTGCTGATCGGGACGCTCCGGTACGGCTGGTCGCCGCTGGGCAGCACCATCGCGGCCGAGATCCCGCCCGGCGAGGGGGTGCTGCGGCTGCTCGGCATCCTCGCCTACCTCGCGGTGACCATGCTGGTCGTGGCCGGGCTCGCCTTCCTGCTCTCGGTGCTGACCGACGCGGCGCTGGGTGCGGTCGGCGGCGCCGTGCTGCTCTGGATCCTCTCCAGCATCCTGGACCAGATCACCGCGCTCGGCGCGATCCGGAACGGGCTGCCCACGCACTACAGCGACGCGTGGATGGGGTTGCTGTCCACGCCGGTGCAGACCGAGGACCTGGCGAAGGGCGCGATCTCCGCGGTCGTGTACGCCACCGTCTTCTGGGGACTCGCGTTCTACCGTTTCACCCGCAAGGACGTGACCTCCTGACCGGTATCGCCGCCGAAATCGCGTTGACCGGGCGTCCCGGGCGGGGCCAGCATCGGCGGGATGTCTGAGTTCTCGATCAGGCCGGCAGTGCCGGCCGACGCCCCGTCGGTGGTCGCGCTCATCGGGTCGGTTCATCCCTATCTGGTACGCGGTGAGCCCACCACCCGCCGCATGATCAGCGACCCGCCGCCGGGCGAGGACTGGGCCGCCTTCGTGGCCGAGGAGCGGGGTGGACCGGTCGGCTGGGTGTCGACGTTCCGGAACGTGCGCTCCGCCGAGCCGGACTTCGGCCAGGTCTCGCTGCTCTCGGTGGATCCGGGGCACCGGCGGCGGGGGATCGGGGACGCGCTGTTCGCCGCGGCGGTGGGTCATCTCCGCGCGCGGGGCATCCGCCGGGCGTCCGCGACGAGCACCCCGGACGCGCTGGACTTCGCTCGCCGCCACGGTTTCCAGCCGACTCGCGAGATCCGCTACTCCGCGCTCGACCTGGCCGGCCTCGCCCACGACGCACCGGCCGTCGAGACGCCGGCCGGTCCGGAGCGCCCGGCTGCGGCCGGGCGGGCATCGGTGGGGCTGCCGGAGGGTGTTCGGCTGGTCGCCATGGGGGAGGTCGGGGCGCGGGAGCTCTTCCACGCCGACACGGTGGCCGCGACGGACGAACCGGGGGACACCCCGCAGCAGGCGGTGGCCTTCGAGACCTGGCGGTACGACATCTGGGAGCACCCCGGGATGGACCGGGACGCGAGCACGGTGGCCGTCGGCGAGACCGGAATCCTGGCGTTCTCGCTGCTCGTCCGGGATCGGGAGCGGGTCTGGTCGGACATGACCGCGACCGTTCCGCAGTGGCGAGGGCGCGGGCTGGCCCGGATGGTCAAGAGCGAGGCGCTGCGCCGGGCGGCCGCCGCCGGGGTGACCGTGGCCTACACCAGCAACGACGAGTCCAACGTGGCCATGCTCGCCGTCAACGACCGGCTGGGCTACCGCCCGGTGGCCACCCAGTTCTCCTGCGCCGGCGATCTCTGACCGGCCGCTTGAATCCGCCCCGCCCCGCTCTTCTGGCTGGTGCTCAGGGGTGTCTCGCTTCGCCGAGACACCCCTGAGCACCAGCCAGAACCTTGCGGCGCGCGACGGCCTCGACCACGCACGGGTCTCGCGTCGGGCGCGACCACTCACGCACGCCGCGCCGGAGGACTGAGCGCTCTGGACGCGTCAGCGGCCAGCGAGGACCGCAGGGGCCCTCGGCGGGAGCGGCGGTCTGTACCCACCACCCCGGTGCGACATCTTCTGGAAGAGAGTTCTCAAGTCGGGGCGGGAGCTGCCGTCAAGAGGGCGAGCGGGCAGCATGCCGGGCAATCTCGGCGGACGGCGCGGATGGGGGCGAATCGGCGGCCGGAGAAGGAGGTCGCTCACACCTCGGGAACTCGGTGTGGAGATCGTGGAATCTCGTCGTAAGGTGTGGGAAACAACTGAATACCTCATCCAGAGGGGCTGAGGGAACGGCCCGTTGACGCCCCGGCAACCACCGCACACGACTGTCTCGAGGACGAGGCGCAGGTGCGGCAGGTGCTAATTCCGTCCCCGTCGTGGCAGGTCGCCCCGGGGAAAGATGAGAGGAAATCCTCGATGACGTCGACTGTCGCCGCACCCACCTCTGCCAACACTGCGTCACCAGCCCGTGGCTTGGTGTGCCGTGCGTGTGCCGCCGAATACCCCCTCGCCGCGCAGCACGCCTGTTACGAGTGTTTCGGCCCGCTCGAGGTCGCCTACGACGAGGCGGCGCTCGCGCGGGTGACCCGGGCCCAGATCGAGGCGGGTCCGCAGAACATCTGGCGCTACGCGGCGCTGCTGCCGGCCGGGCAGAACCCGGAGACCCGGGTGACCCTCGACCCGGGCCTGACGCCGCTGGTCAGCGCGCCGCAGCTGGCCGCGCGGCTGGGCATCACCGGGCAGCTGTGGGTGAAGGACGACTCGCAGAACCCGACGCACTCCTTCAAGGACCGGGTCGTCTCGGTGGCGCTGACCGCGGCGAAGGAGCTGGGCTTCACCCGCTTCTCCTGCGCCTCCACCGGTAACCTGGCTAACTCGGTCGCGGCGCACGCGGCCCGCGCCGGGGTGCCGAGCATCGTCTTCATCCCGTCGGATCTGGAGCAGGGCAAGGTCGTCACCACGGCGGTCTACGGGGGCGACCTGGTCGCGATCGAGGGCTCCTACGACGACGTGAACCGGCTCTGCAGCGAGCTCGTGGAGACCGACGAGTTCGAGGACACCGCGTTCGTGAACGTGAACGTGCGGCCGTTCTACGCGGAGGGCTCGAAGACCCTGGGCTACGAGGTGGCCGAGCAGCTGGGCTGGCGCATCCCGGCGCAGGTGGTGATCCCGATGGCCTCGGGTGAGCTGCTCACCAAGGTGGACAAGGCGTTCAGCGAGCTCGTCGAGATCGGGCTGGTCGAGGCGCCGGAGGGCGGCTGGACCGTCTTCGGCGCGCAGTCGGAGGGCTGCAACCCGATCGCCACCGCGCTGCACCACGGCACCGACGTGATCACCCCGGTGAAGCCGACCGGCATCGCCAAGTCGCTGAACATCGGCGACCCGGCCGCCGGGCCGTATGCGATCGAGGCGGTCCGCCGCACCGGTGGCTGGATGGACTACGCGAACGACGAGGAGATCCGCGCGGGGATCCGGCTGCTCGCCGAGACCACCGGCGTCTTCGCCGAGACCGCGGGCGGCACCACGGTCGCGGTGCTGAAGAAGCTGGTCGAGTCCGGCAAGCTGGACCCGGCGAAGGAGACGGTGGTCTACAACACCGGCGAAGGCCTCAAAACGCTCGACGCCATCGCGGAGCAGGTCGGCCCGACACACCGGATCAAGCCGTCGCTGCGCGCAGCCCGGGATGCTGGCCTGCTGGGATGACGTTCCGTAATCGGTCATCTGCCGATTGTTGAGAATTCCTTCCCTGGAGGACTTGCGCGCCGATCTCCGGATCGGCAGGATGCTTGTCGCGGGAGGACGCGACGCCGTACGAGGCCCCTCACCTGAGCTTGGCGACAATCTCCGAGGGACCCAACGACCCAGTGCTGACCCATCGCGGAGGCGCTGTGCGTCTCGTCCTCCCGACCAAACCTCTGGTCGACGACCACCTACAAGGGACCCCCGCCAGGGTGACATGTGCCGGGCGTGTCAGATCCGCCGGCGCATCTGCAGCTCGGTGAGGACCGGCACGGTCGGGTGCGGCAGCCGCACCCCGGTGTCCTCGAAACCCAGCTTCTCGTACGCCCGAACGGCGCGGTCGTTCCCGACCACCACCTCGAGCATGAGCTCGTGCCGTCCGGCCGCCGCGGACCAGTCGGCGACCGCCTCGACGAGTTGGGCCAGCAGCTTGCCGCCCCGGTGCGCCGGCGTCAGGTAGACCGCGAAGACCACCGTGACGTGCGGCTCATCCGAGATCACCGTGCCGCCGGCGTGCCCGATCAGCGGGTCACCGCCCGGGTCTGCGATGAACTGGGCGATCCCGTACCCGGTGGCCGAGGCCCGGATCCGCTGCCGGTAGCTGTCGTGTGACCGGGCCGCCGCCTGGGCCAGCGTCTCCAGGAACGCGAGGGGACTGTCCGCGAGCATCTCGAGGCGCAGCGCGCGCATCCGTCCCGCGTCGTCGGGCGTGACGCGGCGGACGGTCCAACTCTCCATGAACTCCTCCCTACCGGTACCGGCGGACAGGGGCAACTGTTCTGGAGCGAACAAGCCACAAAGAAGCAGGCCGGAAGATCTTTAGCGGGTTTCCGGGCCGCGCGCGGGGGTTTCGCGGGAAGATGGGGTTTCTTGCACTCGGCACCCGGGAGTGCTAAACAAGTGATTGGCACTCGCGACCTGTGAGTGCCAGCAGGTCGGGACGGTGGGGTTCCGGTCGCGGCGCTGCCATCGGTGCCGGGACACGAAACCGGTCGTCGCGGGCTATCCGGCTCGGCCTGAGGACGTCACATCGCCAGGTGGTGACGTCCGCAGACTTCCTCAACGTGCGGAGAGCGGGGCCGACGAGGCCCGGCACCGCGGATGTCCGGGAGGACAACGCCGTATGGCCAAGATCATCGCATTCGACGAGGAGGCTCGTCGGGGCCTCGAGCGGGGCATGAACCAGCTCGCCGACGCGGTCAAGGTGACCCTCGGTCCCAAGGGCCGCAACGTCGTCCTCGAGAAGAAGTGGGGCGCCCCCACGATCACCAACGATGGTGTATCCATCGCCAAGGAGATCGAGCTCGAGGACACCTTCGAGAAGATCGGCGCCGAGCTGGTCAAGGAGGTCGCCAAGAAGACCGACGACGTCGCCGGTGACGGCACGACGACGGCGACCGTCCTGGCGCAGGCGCTGGTCCGCGAGGGCCTGCGCAACGTGGCCGCCGGCGCGAACCCGCTGGGCCTGAAGCGGGGCATCGAGGCCGCTGTCGCCAGCGTCTCCGAGGCCCTGTCGCAGCTGGCGAAGGACGTGGAGACCAAGGAGCAGATCGCCTCCACCGCCTCCATCTCCGCCGGTGACTCCACGGTCGGCGAGATCATCGCCGAGGCCATGGACAAGGTCGGCAAGGAAGGCGTCATCACCGTCGAGGAGAGCAACACCTTCGGGCTCGAGCTGGAGCTCACCGAGGGCATGCGCTTCGACAAGGGCTACATCTCGGCCTACTTCATGACCGACGCGGAGCGTATGGAGGCCGTCTTCGACGACCCGTACATCCTGATCGCGAACAGCAAGATCTCCGCGGTCAAGGACCTGCTCCCGGTCCTGGAGAAGGTCATGCAGGGCGGCAAGCCCCTCGTGATCATCGCCGAGGACGTCGAGGGCGAGGCCCTGGCCACCCTGGTCGTCAACAAGGTCCGTGGCACCTTCAAGTCCGTCGCCGTCAAGGCCCCGGGCTTCGGTGACCGTCGCAAGGCCATGCTGGAGGACATCGCCATCCTCACCGGTGGCGCCGTCATCAGCGAGGAGGTCGGCCTCAAGCTGGACGCCGCCGACCTGTCCCTGCTGGGCCAGGCCCGCAAGGTCGTCATCACCAAGGACGAGACCACCATCGTCGACGGTGCGGGCAACGCCGAGCAGATCCAGGGCCGGGTCAACCAGATCCGCGCCGAGATCGAGCGCTCGGACTCCGACTACGACCGTGAGAAGCTGCAGGAGCGCCTGGCCAAGCTGGCCGGCGGCGTTGCGGTGATCAAGGTCGGCGCGGCCACCGAGGTCGAGCTCAAGGAGCGCAAGCACCGCATCGAGGACGCCGTTCGCAACGCGAAGGCGGCCGTCGAGGAGGGCATCGTCCCCGGTGGTGGCGTGGCGCTGGTGCAGGCCGCCAAGACCGCGTTCGACAAGCTGGACCTGGCCGGCGACGAGGCGACCGGTGCGCAGATCGTCAAGGTCGCGCTCGACGCCCCGCTGCGCCAGATCGCCGTGAACGCCGGCCTTGAGGGTGGCGTCGTGGTCGAGCGGGTTCGCAACCTCGAGGCGGGTCACGGCCTGAACGCCGCGACCGGCGAGTACGTCGACCTGCTGGCCGCGGGCATCATCGACCCGGCCAAGGTCACCCGTTCGGCGCTGCAGAACGCCGCGTCGATCGCCGCGCTGTTCCTCACCACCGAGGCCGTCGTGGCCGACAAGCCCGAGAAGAACCCGGCCCCGGCCGGCGCCCCGGGCGGCGGTGACATGGACTTCTGAGTCCAGTCGTAGCAACAGGGGAAGGGCGGGTCGCCTCGGCGGCCCGCCCTTCCCTCTTTCGTCAGTTCATCCGGCCTTCGTCAGTTCATCCGGCTTTCGTCAGATCATCCGGTGGCGTCCCGGGCGGTGCCGTCCGGTCCGCGGTGCGCCGGTCAGCACGAACATCGCCACGCCGACCAGCAGTGCCAGCGTGCCCACGGTGAGCACCGGGGTGAGGCTCGAGCCGGTGAGCGGCAGGGAGACCACCGAGGTGACCCGCATGACCACGGTCGCCCGGGCCCGGCCGCCGTGCGCGTCCTTGATGGTGTACGCGAACGTGTCCGTACCGGTGAACCCGTCGGCCGGCACGTAGGTGACCGTCCCGTCGGCGTTCAGGGTCGCGGTGCCGTGCTGCGGGCTGCCGATCTTGACGATGGTCAGCGTGTCGTCGTACGGGTCGGTGTCGTTCGAGGTCGGGGTGACCGAGATGGTCCCGCCGCTGACCACGGTGTACCGGTCCGAGACGGCGACCGGCGGCTTGGTGGCCCCGGCGACCGTGATGGTGATCGTCCCCGAGGTCACGTTCCCGTCCGCGTCCACCGCGGTGTAGGTGAAGGAGTCCGTGCCGGAGAAGCCGGCGGCCGCCGTGTAGGTGACCGTGCCGTCCTCGTTCAGGACCGCCTTGCCGTGCTGGGGCTTGCCGATCTTCGTCACCGTGATCGCGATGCCGTTCTCGTCCACGGTGGGCAGCGCGATGGTGACCGCCTTGCCCGGCTTGACGGTGGCCTTCTTGTCCGGCACGACCGGCGCCGGGTGCACGGTGACGGTCACCGTGGCGGTGGTGGTGTGGCCCGCCGCGTCGGTCGCGGTGTACTCGAAGACGGCCACCCCGGAGAAGCCGGACGGCGGGGTGTAGACGACCGTGTCGCCCGAGATCACCGCGGTGCCGTGGTCCGGCGTGGTGACCGAGGTGAGCGTGAGCGTGCCGTCCGGGTCCAGGTCGTTGTCGAGCACCGCGACCGTGACCGCCTTCTGGTACGCGGTGGTCCGGCTGTCCGGCACCGCGACCGGGTCCCCGCCGCTGACGACCACGCTGACCGTGCCGGTGGCGGTGCCGCTCTCCCCGTCGCTGATCTCGTACGTGAAGGTGTCGGTGCCGGTGAACCCGTCCGCGGGGACGTACCGGATCTTGCCGTCGATCAGGGTCGCGGTGCCGTGTGCCGGGGTGCCGACCGCGGCGATGGTGAGCTCGTCGCCGTTCGCGTCGGTGTCGTTGGCGAGCACGTCCACGTCGACCTGTCCACCGGCGAGGACCGCGGCGTGGTCGGTGACGGCGACCGGGAGGGCGTTGTCCACGCGTACCGAGACGGTCTCGATCGCGGTGTTCCCGGAGGAGTCCCGGACCGTGTAGGTGAAGGTGTCGGTGCCGGAGAAGCCCTTGGCCGGGGTGTACCGGACCTTGCCGTTCACCACGACCGCGCTGCCGTGCTGCGGCGTGGTCACCGAGACCAGGGTGAGCGTCTCGCCCTCCGGGTCGGTGTCGTTGGCCAGCACGTCGATGTCGACCGCGGTCGCCGCCGCGGTGGACGCGGTGTCCGCCGTGGTGACCGGCACCCCGTCGATCGTCACGGTCACGGTGGCCTGGCTGGTGGCGCCGAGGTCGTCGGTGATCACGTAGGTGAAGGTGTCGGTGCCGCCCGCGCCGGTGTTCGGGGTGTACGTGACGACCCCGCCGGAGAGGGCGACCGTGCCCTTGGCCGCGGTGCCGACCGCGAGCACGCTGAGCACCTGGCCGGTGTTCACGTCGGTGTCGTTGCCGAGCACCGCGAGCGTGGTGGCGGCGCCGGGCAGGACGGTGAACGCGTCGTCGACCGCGATCGGCGCGACGTTGGTGACGGTGACGGTGACCGTGCCGGTCGCGGTCAGCCCGCCGGAGTCGGTGATCGTGTACGTGAACGTGTCGGTGCCGCAGAACCCGGTCGCCGGCGTGTAGGTGACCGTGCCGCCGGTGACCGCCAGCGTGCCGTGCGCCGGGGTGGTCGTCGCGGTCAGGCTGATCGTGTCGCCGTTCGGGTCGGTGTCGTTGGCCAGCACCGCGATGGTGGCCGGGCTGTCCGTGGCGGTGACCACCGCGTCCGCGTTGGCCCGCGGCGCGGCGTTGACCACCACGATGGTGACCGAGGTGCCGTCCGTGCCTCCGCTGCCGTCGGTGATCGTGTAGTGGAGGGCATCGGTGCCGTGGTACCCGTCCATCGGCGTGTAGATCACCTGGCCCGCGACGATGACGGCGGTGCCGTAGGTCGGCGGTGTGTCGATGGTGATGGTCAGCGCGTCGCCGTTCGGGTCGCTGTCGTTGGCGAGCACGTCGATGGTGGTGGGCGCGTTCGACGAGACCGTCACCGCGTCCGGCTGGGCGCTCGGCGGGGCGTTCGCCACCGTGACCGTGACGGTCGCGGTGCTGGTCAGGGTGCCGTCGCTGATGGTGTAGTCGAAGGTGTCGGTGCCGGAGAAGCCGGTCGCCGGGGTGTAGGTCAGGGTGCCGTCCGTGTTGAGGACCACGGTGCCGTGCCCGGGCGTGGTGGTGCCGACGACAGTGAGCGCGTCGCCGTTCGGGTCGGTCGAGTCGGCGGCCACGTCGAGCGTGACGGTGTGGCCGTACGCGATGCTCGGCGACTCGGCCGCGGCCACCGGCGGGGCGTCGGCGACGGTCACCGTGACGGTGGCCGTGTCGGTCAGGGTGCCGTCGGTGATCGTGTACGTGAAGGTCGCGTCCCCGGAGAACCCGGTCGGCGCGGTGTAGACGATCTTCCCGCCGGAGATCACGGCGGAGCCGTGGTCCGGCGTGGTCCGGGTGCTGATGGTGAGCGTGTCGCCGTTGGCGTCGGTGTCGTTGGCGAGCACGTCCACCGTGACCGAGCCGAGGTAGGCGACGGTGTCGGTGTCGTCGGCCGCCACCGGGGCGGCGTCCGCGACGGTGACGTACAGGTGGGCGGTCGCGGTGCCGCCGTTGCCGTCCGAGATCGTGTAGGTGATGTCGGCCGTGCCGGCGAACGCGGCGTCGGGGACGAACCGGACGCCGGTCCCGGAGACGGACGCGGTGCCGGAGGCGGCCGCGACGGTCACCGCGGTGACGGTGAGCGTGTCGTTGTTCGGGTCGGTGTCGTTCGACAGCACCGGCACGGTGACCGGGGTGTCCGCCGCGGTGGCCACCGTGTCGTCGACCGCGACCGGCACGCCGTTGCGGGTGGTCACGGTGACGGTGGCGGTGTCCGTGCCGCCCCGGCCGTCGCTGACCGTGTAGGTGAAGGAGTCGGAACCGGCCCAGGTGGCGACCGGCGTGTAGGTCACGCTCTGGTCGGCGTTGATCACCACGGAGCCGTGCGCCGGCGTGGAGGTCGTGGTCACGGTCAGCGTGTCGCCGTCCGCGTCCGAGCTGTCGGTGCCGGCCGGCACGGTCACCGCGGTCGCGTTGTCCGTGGTGACCGACTCCGGTGCGGCCGACGGCGCCCGGTTCAGGGCCAGCGTGGCGGTGGCGGTGTTGTCGCTGGTGTCCGCGTCGATCCCGGTGCCGGAGACGGTGACGCTCGCCGCCGAGGCCGGGTTGTCGGCGGTCGCCGGGATGGTCACGCTCGCCTGGGTGTTCGCGGCCAGCGCGCCGAGCGTGCAGGTGATCACCTGGCCGGCGGCCGAGCAGCCGGACGGCAGGGTGCCCGCCGTGACGTCCGCGGGCAGCGTGAGCGTCACGGTCGGTGCCGGCTCCAGGTCGGTGCCGTTGTTGGTCACGGTCGCGGTGTACGAGACCGCGTCCGGCGTCGAGTCCTTGAGGACCACCGACGGCGTGACGGTCAGCCCGGCGGCGAGGTTCGCGTGCGGCTGCTGGACGGTCAGCGTGCTGGTGTCCCCGACGCCGGTGATCGTCATCGAGCTGGTGCTGCCCTGGTACGACACGTTCGGCACGTTCACGATCGAGGAGCCGGCCGCGGTCGAGGTGTCCACCCTGACGCGGAAGGTCACGTAGGTGGTGGCGTTGTACGCCAGATCGGGCAGCGTGAACGAGGGCGGGCTGGTGTCGGAGACCGGGGTACCCGCCACGGTCATCGAGCCGGGGACGTAGCTGGTCCCGGTCGGGATGGCGTCGGTCAGCACGATGTTGCTCGCGGTGTCGGTGCCGTCGTTGCGTACCGCGATCGTGTAGTCGATGTAGTCCCCGGGCAGCAGGTCGCCGCCGTCGGCGTCGGTCGCGGTCGTGGTGGTGACCAGCTTGGGGGCGTAGAGGTCGGTGGTGAAGGTGACCACGCCCGGGTAGAACGTCTCGCCGGAGGTGGTCAGGGTCAGCGTCGCCTGGGTGTCGCCGTTGGCGAGCTTGCCGGACGCGTCGAACTGGTCGATGTCGACGCCCATCAGGTTCTTCCAGCCCGGCGTACGGTCGGTGACCAGGCTGCCGGCGTCGCTGACCGTACTGTTGAAGAAGTTGGTGGCGGGGTTCTCGGCGTCGCTCATCGAGGTGCTGTTCAGCTGCAGCGTGTCGCCGGTCTTGCCGCGGTCGCCCTCGTAGACGACCGTGCCGATCTTGGCGTTGACCGTGCCGGACTGCGGCGTCTGGAAGCCGGAGGCGACGATGTTCACCGAGGTGGAGCTGCTGTTCACCACGCCGAAGCCGTCGAAGATGCGCAGGCTGTGCATGTCCTCGGCGGAGTTCTGGTACGCGATCGCCAGCGACCAGCCGGCGTACCGGTCCCGCCCGGTGCCGGCCTGGATGTCGGCGACCCGGTAGACGCCGTTGCCCGCGCCCGAGACGAGCGAGGTGACGTCGGCGAAGCCCTGGTAGGCCTTGATCGAGCTGTCCTGGTACAGGGTGCTCGCGGTGATCGCGTTCCAGCCGCCGGCCGGGGTGCCGAACCGGACCTTGCCGATGTCCGCGACGGTCGGGGCGGCCTGCCCGTTGGTGCCGGCCGAGGTGTCCGCGCTCCAGTAGAGCCCGGCGAAGAGCACGGTGCTGCCGGTGGGCATGCTGATGGTGGCGTTGCTGTCGTTGAAGGTGCCGGAGTCGCCGTCCGCGTCGGTGTACTCCATGTCGTACGCGTTGTTGTCCAGCGCGTTGCCGGTGGCGGTGGCGGCACGAGCGGCCGAGCAGTTGGTGGCGGAGGCGGGGCACTGCAGGTTGGTGTTGCCGCGGAGCAGGATCGACCCGTTGACGTTGACGCCGTACCGGATGCCGAAACTGTTGGTGATCGCGGCGCCGGCCTCCTCGGCGAAGACCACGACGCCGCCGACGACCGCGAGCGTGATGACGGTGAACAGGCAGGCCAGGCGGTAGCCCAGGCCCCTCCGTAGCGCGGCTCGATGCATTCTCGTCCTCACGGGCGCGGTCGGACCCCCACTGGTCCGTTCACCGCTCACGGTATGGATCGGCGAGAGCGGAATAGTTGCAGCTCACGGCCCCCTTCGGTGGCCGTCCAGGTCAGACCTTTCTCATGTACGACACGGTCGCGCTAGCCTCTTACAGGTGCGCGAACCCTCGGTATCCCGCTTCACGGCCGGCCGGCTCTCTCCGATCCGGCGGACGGCCGACCTGCGACGACTGCGTGACGAAGAATTCGACGTCCTGGTGGTCGGTGGCGGTGTCACCGGTGCCGGTGCGGCCCTGGACGCCGCCTCCCGCGGTCTCAAGGTCGCCCTGGTCGAGGCCCGCGACTTCGCGGCCGGGACGTCCAGCCGGTCCAGCAAGCTGATCCACGGTGGCCTGCGGTACCTGGAACAGCTGGAACTGCACCTGGTGCACGAGGCGCTGACCGAGCGCGGCCTGCTGGCCACCCGGATCGCCCCGCACCTGGTCCGGCCGGTGCCGATCCTGGTGCCGCTGCCCACCGCGAACCCGGCGATGCGCGTCTGGCAGCGGGCCTACTACGGGCTCGGCGTGGCGGCGTACGACGTCTTCGCCGGGGTCTTCGGCGGCGGCCGGGGGATGCCCCTGCACCGCCACCTGACCCGGGACGGCGCCCGGCACCTCTTCCCCAGCCTGCGGGCTGAGAAGATCACCGGCGCGATCCGCTACTACGACGGCCAGATGGACGACGCCCGCCTGGTGGTCAACCTGGCCCGGACGGCGGCCAGCCTCGGCGCGGCCGTGGTCACCAGCGCCCGGGTCACCGGTTTCCTCCGGGAGGCCCGCCAGGTGGTCGGCGTCCGGGTCCGTGACCTGGAGTCGCCGGACCAGCCGGAGTTCGAGGTCCGCGCCAAGACGGTGGTGGCCGCCACCGGCGTGTGGAGCGACGACATGTCGGAGATGCTCCGCGACGTCGGCCTCCGCCCCGGCCTGCGGGTCCGCGCCTCCAAGGGGGTGCACCTGGTGGTGCCCCGCTCGGCGATCACCGGCGAGGCCGGGCTGATCCTGCG
The DNA here is from genome assembly GCF_040681165.1 of Actinoplanes sp. NPDC051851. NCBI lineage: Bacteria > Bacillati > Actinomycetota > Actinomycetes > Micromonosporales > Micromonosporaceae > Actinoplanes > Actinoplanes sp. NPDC051851. Next base: position 64,120 of record NZ_JBFAYF010000011.1, read on the forward strand.
GACCGCCACCTCGGTGCTCTTCGTGCTGCCCTGGGGCGGCCACTGGATCATCGGCACCACCGACACCGACTGGCAGCTCGACCGCTCCCACCCGGCGGCCTCCGCGCGCGACATCCGCTACCTGCTGGACCAGGTCAACACGGTGCTGGACCGGCCGCTCACCACCGACGACATCGAGGGCGTCTACGCGGGTCTGCGCCCGCTGCTCTCCGGCGAGGCGGACTCCACCTCCAAGCTCTCCCGCGAGCACGCCGTGGTCGAGCCGATGCTCGGGCTGCTCCTGGTGGCCGGCGGCAAGTACACGACGTACCGGGTGATGGCGGCCGACGTGATCGACGTCGCGGTGCGCCGCCTCGGCGGCCCGGCCCGGCCCTCGATCACCGACCAGCTGCCGCTGCTCGGCGCGGACGGGTACGCGGCGGCCTGGCGCGACCGGCAGGACATGGCCCGTCGCCACGGCGTCACCACCGGCGTGGTCGAGCACCTGCTGGAGCGGTACGGCACGCTCACCGTCCACCTGCTCGCGATGATGGCCGCCGAGCCGGAGCTGGCCGAGCCGCTCGCCGGTTCCCCGGAATATCTCGCGGTCGAGGTGGCGTACGCGGCCCTCGCCGAGGGCGCGCTGCACCTGGACGACGTGCTCACCCGGCGGACCCGGATCTCGATCGAGACCACCCACCGGGGCACCGAGTCGGCCGAGCACGCGGCCCGGGTGATGGGCGCCGTGCTGGGCTGGGACGAGACGATCCGCGCCCGCGAGGTCGAGCACTACCTGGCCCGGGTCGCCGCCGAGCGGCAGTCGCAGACCATGCCGGACGACCTGACCGCCGACGCGGCCCGGATCGGCGCGCCGGACGTCCGCGGCCTGGCCGGCGACAGGCTGCCCGGCGAGGGGAAGGGCGACCTCCTCGAGGTCGAGCTCTGACCCTCGTCCCGGGAGATCACGGTACGGCTCCGGGCGGCGGGTCACGCAGCCCGGAGCACCTGGTCAGGCGAGCGCTTCCAGTTCGTTCGTGAGATTGGCCTGCGCGCGCGACTCCCACTGCGCGCGGATCGGGGCGTGGCGGTAGATCGACGGCAGCCTCAGCAGCTCGTGCAGCACCCGCGACCGGCCGGCCCGGAAGTCGGCGTCCGGCACGTGGGCGTACTCCCGGCGGATCGCGGCGGCGTAGGTCGCGTACCGCTCTGCGTCGGCGGCGAGGATGGCCAGGTCCGCGTCGCAGAGCAGCTCGCCGTCCGGGTCGGTCTCGTCGGTGGCGTGCCCGGCGGTCAGTCCGACCAGGCGGGCCACGTCGGCCGCCACGCTCTCCGGCACACCCAGCGTCGCCAGCAGCCCGGCGGCGAACTCGGCGCTGTCCCGCTCGTTCGCGTCGCCCAGCGCCCGCGGGTCGTAGACCGCGTCGTGCATCCAGGCCGCGAGCCGGACCCGGTCCGGGTTCGGGGCCAGATCCGCCCACTGATCAACAACGGTCAGAACGGCGGAGAGGTGAGCCACGTCGTGATAGTGGCGTTGCGGCTCGGTCCAGCGCGTCAGCAGGTAGGTTGCGGCAGCGTCCAGATCCGCGTCACTCGCCGTGGCGCCGGCTCCACGGGCCGCCGCGCGGAATCGCTCGGGCAAAGATGTCACGACGGCAATCCTGGCACGGAGGTAGACGGGCATGATCGGGGTCGCTAGGGACCGGGCCGGCGCGATCGCGTCCCGGGCACGGGCCGGTGTGATGCTCGCCCTGCAGGCGGGGCTCGCCGCCGGGCTGGCCTGGTACGTCGCGCACGACCTGATCGGCCGGACCGCGCCGTTCTTCGCACCGATCGCCGCGGTGATCACCCTCGCCTCCTCGGTCGGGCAGCGGCTGCGGCGGACCACCGAGCTGGTGGTCGGCGTCGCGGCGGGCATCGGCATCGGCGACGGGATCATCCTGCTGATCGGTAGCGGACCGGTGCAGATCGGCCTGATCGTGCTGCTCGCGGTCCTGCTGGCGACCGCGGTGGGCGGTGGCGCGCCGCTGATCGTGCAGTCCGCCTCCTCGGCGGTGCTGGTCGCGACGCTCACCTCGACCGCCGAGCACCCGTGGACCCGGTTCTTCGACGCGCTGGTGGGCGGCGGGGTCGGCCTGGTGGTGATGACCGTGCTGCTGCCGATCAACCCGCTCACCGTGGTGCGCCGGGCCGCGGATCCGGCGCTGCGGGCCTTCACGGCCGGCCTCCACGAGGCCGCCCTCGGCCTCGCCGAGGGCGATCCGGACGTGGTCCAGGCCGCGTTGAGCCGGTTGCGCGCCGCGGAGGGCACCTTCAGCGCTTTCCGTACGGCGATCGAGGCGGCCCGCGAGAACGTCGCCTTCGCGCCCGCTCGCTGGCACGCCCGGGGTGCCCTGGCGCAGTACGTCGACGGGGCGCCACAGCTGACGTACGCGCTCCGCAACGTCCGGGTGATGATCCGGCGGGCCCAGACCGCGCTGAACGACCGGGAGCGGATGCCCGAGGTGCTGCCCGCCTCGGTCCGGCACCTCGGCGACGCGGTCGACCTGCTCCGCCAGGAGTGGGCGCGGGGCGTGGAGCCGGCCGCCACCCGGGAGCGGGCGCTGCGGGCGGCGGCCGAGTCGGGGCGGGCGTACGAGGACGGCGTGGGGTACTCGGGCGGCGTCGTGGTGGCCCAGATCCGTACCTCGGTGGCCGACCTGCTGCGGGCCACCGGGATCGAGTACGCCGAGGCCACCCGGCAGGTCCGCACGGCGGTGGGCTGGAAGGGACGCCCGCACGGCGGCCGGGGCCGGGGTGCCCGATCGTCGCGGCCGAACCCGGCGCCGCCGCCCCCGTCGTGATCCGGGCTCTCCTGGGCGGTTCCGGGTGCGCGTCCGGTGACTAGGCTTGCCGGTATGGCCGACCTCTCGCAGCCCGCCGCGCCCGATCCGCCCTCCCCGGCCGACCCGGCCGCGGACTCGGTTTTGGAGTCGGCGCCGGCCCCGGCCTCTGCTTCGGCTTCTGCTTCGGTCGAGCCGGGACCGGTGTGGCCGGTGCCCGTCGAGACCCCGCCGGCCTCGGCCGACGGGGTGCCGCCCTTCCCCGCCGAGCCGGTCACCGAGGTGGCGCCGGTGCCCGGGCGCCGGATGGGCTGGCGCCGCTGGCTGCCGGTCACCGGTGTGATCGTGCTGATCGCCGCGGCCGCGATCGGCATGCTGGTCTTCCTCGGCTACAGCATCGGCTTCGCCGGCCTGGCCATCGGCCTGACCGCGGCGATCCTCCCGGTCCCGTTGCTGGCCAGCAGTTTCGCCTGGCTGGACCGGTACGAACCGGAGCCGGTGAAGTACCTGGTCTTCTGCTTCGCCTGGGGTGCCGCGGTGGCCACCGCGGTGGCGCTCGGCGTGAACACCGGCGCGGCCTGGCTCTTCGACCGGATGGGACTGCCCGAGGCGCTGGTCGCGGTCCTGGTGGCGCCCTTCATCGAGGAGTCGATGAAGGCGGCCGGCCCGTTCCTGCTCTTCTGGCGCCGCCGCACCGAGTGGTCCGGCATCACCGACGGCATCGTGTACTGCGGTCTCTCCGCGCTCGGCTTCGCCATGGTGGAGAACGTGCTCTACCTCGGCGGGCACGGCTATGCCGCCGGCGCCCAGGAGTACGGCCCGGCGACCGGCCTGACCAACGTCTTCGCGATCTTCATCGTCCGGATCCTCTTCACCGGCTTCGCGCACCCGCTCTTCACCTCGATGACCGGCATCGGCCTGGGTATCGCGGCGCGCTCGGCCGACCGGAGCGTCCGCTGGCTGGCCCCGATCGGCGGCCTGCTGCTCGCGATGATCCTGCACGGCACGTTCAACCTGCTGCCGACGCTCTCCGCGGCCACCGGTGAGTCCCTGATCATGCTCTACGGCTATCTGGGCTTCATGGTGCCGTTCTTCTTCGCCGTGGTGGGCTTCGCGATCGCGCTGCGCGGCTGGGAGGGCCGGCTCGCCGAGCGGGTGCTGCACCACTACGTCCGGGCGGGCTGGTTCGCGCCGCCCGAGGTCGCGGCGCTGGGCAGCCTGGGGCGCCGGCACTCGGCCCGGCGGTGGGCGCGGCGGGTGGCGGGCCCGGCCGGGCACCACGCGATGCGCAACTTCCAGTTCGCGGCGACCCGGCTGGCGCTGATCCGGGACGGGATGCAGCGCGGGCTGGACCACGAGCCGCGCGAGCTGGCCAAGGTGACCGAGGAGGAGCGCGAGCTGCTCGCGGCGATCACCGGGTATCGGGAGGTCTTCGCGGGCCGTGACCCGCAGACGCCGTCGGCGTGGTGGGACGGCGAGAACTACCGGATCACCTTCCCGGACGGCGTGGTGCGCACCGTCAGCCCGCCCGCCGAGCCGGTGATGCCGGTGCCGATCCGTATCCCACCGCCGGCTCCGGTCTATGCGGGCGCGTACGGTCCGCCCGGCTTCGGTCCGCCCGGCTTCGGGCAGCCCTTCGCGTACGGTCCGCCGCCCGGCTACGGCTCGCCGCCGCCCGGTTATGGCCAGCCTTCCGGGTACGGTCCGCCGCCCGCTTACGGTCCGCCACCGTTCGCGCCGATGCCGCCCCAGCCGGGTTATCCCCAGGGTTATCCACAGGCCGGTCCGCCGCCGGTCCCGGCGCCGCCCGCCTACGGCCAGCCCGCGGGGTGGCAGCAGCCGCCGGCTGACGACGTGAACTGGCGGCCGCCGGTCTGACCGTTCGCTCAGAGATAGAGGCCGGTGCCGTCCGACTCGACCCGGGTCGCCGCGACCGCGTGCACGTCACGCTCGCGGAGCAGCACGTACCCCTTGCCGTGCAACTCCACCTCGGAACGGTCGTCCGGGTCGAACAGGACCCGGTCGCCGACCACGATCGACCGCACGCTCGGGCCCACCCCGACGGCGGTGGCCCAGGAGAGGCGGCGCCCCATCGAGGCGGTGGCGGGGATGACGATGCCGGCGGTGGACCGGCGCTCGCCCTCGCCGCCGTCCTGCCGGACGAGGACGCGGTCGTGCAGCATCCGGATCGGCAATCCGGTCTCGGTTCGGGTATCGGAACTCACGATTGCAGACGGTACGCCGCCTTTCCCGAGGTCCGTGCGTGTGGTCCGGCGAACGACGGGGTGTGGCCGATCGGGTACGAGGTGCGAAGGAGCACTACGGTGATGAGCGCGTGACGCGACGGCGAGGGGGTAGGCGGTTGAGCCGCTTGCGACGAGTCCGGCAGAACCTGAAGAAGGCGTACGACACGGGCCGCGACCAGGTCCGGATGGCCCGTGTGGAGGCGCCACCCCGGGAGCCCGAGCCGGATCTGGAGTTCGCGCCGCCCGCGCCCGAGCCGGAGATCGTGCACGGCTCCACCACGAGCCGGGACGACGCCGAGGTGCCGCACTCACTGCGGCTCGCCGCCGCCTGGAGCTGGCGGCTGATCGTGGTCGGCCTGGTCGGCTTCGCCGGGCTGCGCTTCATCGGCATGGTCAGCATCGTGATCGTCCCGCTCTCGATCGCGCTGCTGCTCTCCGCGCTGCTCGGCCCGGCGGTCGGCTGGCTGCTCCGGCTGCGGGTGCCCCGGTCGCTCGCCACCTTCCTGGTGCTGATCTGCGGTCTCGGCGCGGTCGTCGGGACGCTGACGCTGGTGATCAGCCAGTTCATCGACGGGGTGCCGCAGCTGACCGAGAACGCGAGTGCCGGCGTACGGCAGATCCAGACCTGGGCCCGGACCGGCCCGCTGCACCTCTCCGACGCCCAGGTCAACCAGGCCATCGACTCGGCCCAGGACTGGATCAACGCGAACACCTCGTCGCTCACGTCGACCGGCATCGCCACCGCCACGACCCTGTTCGACCTGGTCACCGGCCTGCTGCTGGTGCTCTTCGCGACGTTCTTCTTCCTCCGCGACGGCCGTAAGATCTGGCGCTTCCTGGTCCGGCTCTTCCCGGTCAACGCCCGCTGGTCGCTCGCCGACGCCGGTGACGCGTCCTGGGCCACGCTGGGGGCGTACGTCCGGGCGACCGTGCTGGTGGCCTTCATCGACGCGCTCGGCATCGGTCTGGCGCTGCTGGTGCTGGAGGTGCCGTTCCCGTTCCCGCTCGCCGCGCTGGTCTTCCTGGGCGCCTTCATCCCGATCGTCGGGGCCGGCGTCTCCGGTGCGGTCGCGGTGCTGGTCGCGCTGGTCGACCAGGGCTGGGTGGTCGCGCTGATCACGCTGGGCGCGGTGGTCCTGGTTCAGCAGGTGGAGGGCCACGTCCTGCAGCCGCTGATCATGGGCCGTGCGGTCGCCATCCATCCGCTCGCCGTGATAGTCGGCATCGCCTGCGGCGTCGTCCTGGCCGGCATCATCGGCGCGCTGATCGCCGTCCCGCTGATCGCGGTCATGAACACGGCCATCCGCCGCCTGGCCCGCCGCCGCCCTGAGGTCCCCCCGGACGCGGTCGTCCTCACCACCGGCGGCCCCACGTGACACCCGCGGCTCACCGGGCTCTCGAGCCGGGCGGCGGGGAGAGGCCGTAGCGCGGCCCACGGTCCTGGCTGGTGCTGAGGGGTGTCTGACGCGGAGTCCCAGAACCACCAACCCCACCCCAAAAACGGCGGGGCGGCCCCCGCGGGGCCCTGGGTCTGGGGTGGTGCGGTGGGGTGTCTCGCTCCGCGTCAGACACCCCTCAGCACCAGCCAAGAGCGGGGGCGCGGCACGGCCGGGAGGGGGCACGGGCGTCGCGTGGCCGTGGTGGGGGCGCCTTTTGAGCGCGGTGGGGGAGGCGACGGCGTACGGGAAAAGAAAGCGGGACCCCCGGAGAGGTCCCGCTTTCGAACAGAGCGTGGGTCAGGCGGTGGCGACGCTGAGAGCGACCTCGTTGAGGCCGCGAGCGGCGTCGACGGCGAGCTCGCCGTTGCCGTGGCGGCTGAGGGCCCGCAGGGTCCAGGAGCCGGGCGCGGCGAAGAAGCGGAAGAGGCCCTCGGGGGAGGTGACGACCTCGGCGGTGAACTCGCCGGAGCCGTCGAGCAGGCGGACGTACGCGCCGCCCACCGCCTCGCCCTCGGCGTTGCTCACTATGCCGGTGATGACGGTCTCCTTCTGCAGGTCCACGCTGGCGGGGAGGGGCGCGGACTGATCGGGAGCGGCGCAGCTCGCGGCGGAGGCGGCGGCAGCGGCGGTGTTGGCGGGAGAAGTCATGATCACGCCTTTCCGGGTTCGTCGCCGAGGGCGATCGGCACGCCGATGAGGGAGCCGTACTCGGTCCAGGAACCGTCGTAGTTCTTCACGTTCTCCTGGCCGAGCAGCTCCTTGAGCACGAACCAGGTGTGCGAGGAGCGCTCGCCGATCCGGCAGTAGGCGATGGTGTCCTTGCTGCCGTCCAGCCCGGCGTCGCCGTAGATCTTGGCGAGCTCGTCGTCGGACTTGAAGGTGCCGTCCTCGTTCGCGGCCTTGCTCCACGGCACGCTGATCGCGGTCGGGATGTGGCCGGCCCGCTGCGACTGCTCCTGCGGCAGGTGCGCGGGGGCGAGCAGGCGGCCGGCGAACTCGTCGGGGCTGCGGACGTCGACCAGGTTCTTGACGCCGATGGCCTGGACGACCTCGTCGCGGAACGCCCGGATCTCGAGGTTCGGGGCCTGCGCGGTGTAGGAGGTGGCGGCGCGGGCCGGGACGTCCTTGGTGTAGACGCGGGCGTCCAGCTCCCACTTCTTGCGGCCGCCGTCGAGCAGCTTGACCGCCTCGTGGCCGTAGAGCTTGAAGTACCAGTACGCGTACGCCGCGAACCAGTTGTTGTTGCCGCCGTAGAGGATCACGGTGTCCTCGTTGGAGATGCCGCGCTCGGAGAGCAGAGCGGCGAACTGCTCCTGGTTGACGAAGTCCCGCCGGACCGGGTCCTGCAGGTCCTTCTTCCAGTCGATCTTGATAGCGCCGGGGATGTGGCCGCCGTCGTAGGCGGTGGTGTCCTCGTCGACCTCGACGAAGACGACACCCGCGGTGTCCAGGTTCTTCTCGGCCCAGTCGGCCGACACGAGTGCGGTGTCGCGACTCATCGGTTCACTCCCTTGATGGTGGGTGAGGGGTGAGTCAGCGCACGGAGGTGTGGTCGCACCCCGCGCGGACCCAGGTTCAGGTGGGATCACGGGCTGGTTGTGCGACGGCGCCACTGCCGGGCAGAGAAGTGCCCTGGGCTAAAGAGAGGGGGTGCTCAGCACCGGGTGGCCCCGTCAGTCAGACGAGGCGACACAGGCATGCGGCCACGCGGCACAGGTCGACCGCGCGCCTCTTGGTGAGCACCATACTCATGGAACGGACCCTACCAGCGGTTCCAGACCCCGGAACAGACCCGACCACGATCCGGGACGAGGCGGCGGTCACAGACCGTTCGCGGAGAGGTTCACATCGTCAGCGCCGGCGGTCACGTGCAGACCGTCGTCCTGGGGGTCCACCGAGCGCACTTTCAGGCTCAACGGCAACTCCGGTACGGGTACGTCGAAGGCCAGGCTCTTGGCGTACGACTGGATGTACGCGCGCAACAGCGGGATATCCGGCAGATTCTTCGCCGTTACATCGGAGAAACGCACCTGGACCTCGCCGTCGTCCACGGAGATCTCCGCGGTGGCGGAGGCGTCGACGGTCACGCCGTACTTGGTGATCTCGGCGGTGGCGATCAGCTTGCCGTCCTGCTCGGTGAGCGTGACCCCGTCCTGCCCGGAGAGCTTGACCAGCTCGTCGTAGCCGACGTCGAAGGCGCCGGTCAGGCTGCCCGCGACCACGTCGCCCTGCCCGCTGCGGAGCGCGCTGAGCGGGGCGTTCAGGTCGGCGACGGTGATGTCGAGCTGGTCGATGGTGATCTCGTCGCCGGTGCCGGTCGGGCCGGTCAGATTCCCTATCCCGATCCGGATCTCCTGGTAGTCGCCGGCGAGGACCTGGGTGACGAAGGGGAAGCCCTCGATGCTGACGTCCGGGGTGTCGCTGGTCGCCTTCTGCTCGGCGATCTGCTGGGACACCCGGTCGGCGAGCATCCGTTCGGCGTAGGACCGGCCGAACCGGTCGACCGCGACCACACCGGCGATCAGCAGCACCAGCAACACCAGTACCACGATCAGCAGGCCGCGGCCCCGGCGTCGGCGCGGGCGGTACTCCGGGGTCTCGTACACCTCAGACACGGTTCCTCCCGATTCGCGAACTGACCCGCCGAAGGTACATGCCCCAGTCCACGGACCCGTGAAACGAGAGGTTCAGGTGATGCCTCACGTGAGGTATAGGTGAACCAGGACGTACGCCGCGGGGAAGCTGAGCGCGAGCCCGCCGAGCGGCCCCTGCATGTGCCGGGCCAGCCAGAAGGTGGGCGCCTCGCCGGCCAGCCGCCGGCCCGCCTCGCCGAAGTTGACGGCGAGGTCGACCAGGATCGCGGCGACCGCGGCGACCAGGCCGACGATCGCGCCCTTGGCCGGGGTGAACGGGTAGACCAGGTAGCTGCCGAGCATGCCGCCGGCGAGCGTGCCGAGCATCGCGCCGAGCACGATGCCGACCGCGCCGCGGGGGACCTGGGCGGCGATCCGGGGCTTCGGGAAGACCGCGTCGGTGAGCCGGGAGACGAACAGCGCCAGCCCGGCGGCGGCGCAGGTCACCACCACCACCTGCGAACCGACCGGCTGGCGGGTCAGGACGATCGGGATCGCGTACGCCACCACGCCCGCCGCGATCAGCAGGGTGGTCCGCCACGAGTCGCGGACCCGCTGCCGGTCCTCGGCCCGGATGAGCTGGCCGACGACGGCCGCCACGAACCCGCCCAGCAGCACCCAGAGGAGCGGGGTCAGCCCCGGCTCCCCGGCGGTGACCGTGAGGTAGCAGGCGATCAGGCCGGCCACCCCGATGACCCCGGCGGTGGCGCCGGCGGCGGGCGGGCGCAGCGCCATGGTCCAGGCGAGCAGGCCGATCAGCTGCACCCCGAAGAGCACGATCGCGTACGGCGCGCGGGTGTCCGGGCCGGTGGTCTGCACCCCGATGATCAGCGCGGTGGCGAGCAGCGCCGCGAACCCGCCGATCGCCACCGAGAGCGGCCGCCGGACCGGGACGACCTCGATCTCCTCGAACTCCTCCTCGTCCTCACCGGACTCGGAGGGGGCTGACTTCTCGTCCTCGGCGTCCGGCACCGCGCCGTACATACCGGCTTTCGGACGACCGGGCGTGGTGAGGCGCGCGACGTCCCGGGAGGCGTCCGCGTCCCAAGGGTCGTCCTTCGGCATGGAGGGGAACACGACAGCGATCGTGCCAGACTTCCGGGCTCTCGCCATAAATCGCCCGCGCGGGGTGGCCCGGAGACACCGGAGGAGTCAGGTAAAAGGCTGGTTACGAATCCGCCGTTCGGCCACCTATGGGGCGTTCGCTACATCACTTGCGTACGCGACCTGGGTGTCTGGGCGGAAGCATCGGTTAAGGTAATCGCAACCCACCCGTCGGTGACGCCGGGCCCCAGTTTCTCCGGTGGCGGAGCCTTCAGCTGCGCAGACCGGGTCACCCGAGCGGCTTCACGCCGTTTGGACGGAGGTGAGTGTGGAGATCCTTCTGCTGGTGACGCCGCGTGCCGGTGAACCCTCTGTCGTTCTTCCCGCCCTTGACCTGCTGCCCCACTCGGTGCGTACCGCCCCGCGCGACGTACGCACCCTGGTGTCCGGGCCCAGCCCCGACGCCGTTCTGGTCGACGCGCGCTCCGAGCTCTCCGAGGCTCGCGCGACGTGCCGGATGCTGCACGCCACCGGTATCGGCGTGCCGCTGATCGCGGTCGTCACCGAGGCCGGCCTGATCGCCCTCAACGCGGACTGGGGTGTCGACGACGTCATCCTCGCCAGCGCCGGTCCCGCCGAGGTGGAGGCCCGCCTGCGGCTCTGCGTCGGCCGGCTGAACAACGCGACGGCCGGGGCCGGTGGCTCCATCCGTGCCGGCGAGCTGAACATCGACCCGGACACGTACGCCGCGAAGCTCAAGGGCCGTCCGCTCGACCTCACCTACAAGGAGTTCGAGCTCCTCAAGTTCCTCGCGCAGCACCCGGGCCGGGTCTTCACCCGTGACCAGCTGCTCCGCGAGGTCTGGGGCTACGACTACTTCGGCGGTACCCGTACGGTCGACGTGCACGTCCGTCGCCTGCGCGCCAAGCTCGGCTCCGAGTACGAGTCGATGATCGGTACCGTCCGCCAGGTCGGCTACAAGTTCGTGGTCCCGCCGTCCGGCCGTCAGCTGCCGGACAACGAGCCGGTCTCGATCCCGGTCTGACCCTCCTCACCACTCATGACATCGCGACAGCCGATCCGTGCCACGGATCGGCTGTCGTCGTCTGAGATCGACGACGTTCTCGCCCTGGCCGCCGCGGCCGCCGAGGCGGACGGCGTCTACCCGCTCTCCGAGGACGTGGTGCTGCGCGTCCGCAACGGCGGCGGCACGCACCACCTCGCTCCCGGCGGCGTCGGCTACGCCTTCCTGGAGGACGGCGCCGGCGAGCTCGTCGTCCATCCCGGGCATCGCCGCCGGGGCATCGGCACCGATCTGCTGGCCGCCGCCGGCCCGGGCCCGCTGCGCTTCTGGGCGCACGGCGACGACCCCGGTGCCGCCGCGTTCGCCGAGCGGGCCGGCTTCACCCGGGACCGCGTCCTCTGGCAGATGCGCCGCTCGCTGCTCGAGCCCCTGCCGGAGATCCCGCTCCCGGAGGGCGTCACGGTTCGCGGCTTCCGCCCCGGCCACGACGAGCAGGCCTGGCTCGGGGTGAACTCGCGGGCCTTCGCGCACCACCCGGAACAGGGCCGCTGGACGCTGGACGACCTGCTGGCCCGGGAGCGTGAGCCCTGGTTCGACCCGGCCGGCTTCCTGCTCGCGGTCGACGTGACCGGCACTCTGGTCGGCTTCCACTGGACCAAGGTGCACCCGGCCGAGGGCACCGACCCGGCACTCGGCGAGATCTACGTGCTCGGCGTCGACCCGGCCGGGCACCGCCGCGGTCTGGGCGCCGCGCTCAGCGTCGAGGGCCTGCGGCATCTGGCCGCCGCCGGGCTGACGCGGTCGAACCTCTACGTCGACGAGTCGAACGCGGCCGCCGTGGCGTTGTACCGGCGGCTCGGCTTCACGGTCTTCAAGACCGACATCAGCTACCGCCGCTGATCGTCCACCGTTCCGCTCGGTAACGCCCCGGACAAGCCCGCATCTCGCCAAGGTCACGGCCGGGCTGAAATATCCGGCATATCGGGTACCGAGAGCGTGGTTCACTTAACAGACAACTCTCCCTCAGGGGATCGCTACCTCGAAGGTGAAACGTGTTCACCGCAGGTTCACTTATGGCCGGGGAGCAAGTCACTTGGCGCTTTTAGTTTTCCCACAGAGCCGGTGAGTGACCGGCAGCAATAACCCTGAAGGGATCACCGTGAAGCTCCAGCGGTCCGGTTTCGTGGCCGGCATTGCTTTGACTGCGACCATCGCGCTCACCGCGTGCGGCTCGGACAACACCGATGCCTCGTCGAGCAAGGACGGCGGCTCGTCCGCCGCGGCCATCAGCTGCGGCACCGGCAGCCTGACGGCGCAGGGCTCCACCGCTCAGAAGAACGCCATGGACGAGTGGATCAAGGCGTACCAGGGCTCCTGCGCCAGCGCTCCGGTCGAGTACCAGGGCACCGGCTCCGGCGCGGGCATCGAGGCGTTCAGCGCCGGCACCGCGGACTTCGCCGGCTCCGACTCGGCCCTCAAGGACGAGGAGGTCGCCGCCGCGGACGCCAAGTGCCCCGGTGGCAAGGCCATCAACCTCCCGATGGTGGTCGGCCCGATCGCCGTCGTCTACAACGTGTCCGGCGCCGACGGCCTCCAGCTTTCCGCCTCGACGATCGCGAAGATCTTCTCCGGCAAGATCACCAAGTGGAACGACGCCGCCATCGCGGCCGAGAACTCCGGCGTGACCCTGCCGGACGCCACCATCGAGACCGTCCACCGCTCGGACGAGTCGGGCACCACCGACAACTTCACCAAGTACCTCACCAACGCCGCCGAGGCGGACTGGACCTACGACCACGCCAAGGCGTGGAAGGCCCCGGGTGGCACCGGCGCCGCGAAGTCGGACGGCGTGGCCAGCAAGCTCAAGAGCACCCCGAACACGATCTCCTACGTCGAGCTCTCCTACGCGGAGAACAGCGGCCTGCAGACCGCCAAGATCAAGAACGGCGCGGGTGAGTACGCCGAGCTGACCGCCGACTCGGCCGGCAAGACCTTCGAGAACGCCACCGTCAAGGGCACCGACGGCGACCTCTCGCTGGACATCGACTACAACACCACCACCGCGGGTGCCTACCCGATCGTGCTGGTCACGTACGAGATCGCCTGCAGCAAGGGCTCCGCGAAGGCCGCCGACATCAAGTCCTTCCTGACCTACACCTCGAGCACGGACGGCCAGGCCGAGCTGAAGGACCTGGGCTACGCGCCGCTGCCCGAGACCCTGCGCGCCAAGGTCGCGGCGTCGGTCGCCGCCATCTCCTGACCCTCGTCACATCCCTCCGAGACGACAGCGAGCGCGCAGATGGGTGATATCCCCTCCCGCTCGGTGAACGCCACCGCCGGCGACCTGGGCATGACTCCCCGTCATGCCCGGGGCGCCGGCTCCGGCGTATCCCCGAGCAGTTACGAAGAGCCCCCGGTCGGTGGTGGCGACGTCCTGCCGAAGAAGGCCCGATTCTCGATGGAGACGGGCTTCCGCGCCCTGTCCACCGCGTCGGGTGCGATGGTGCTGGTCATCATCGTCGCCATCGCGATCTTCCTGATCTCGAAGGCGATTCCGGCGATCCAGGCCGACAACGGCAACTTCCTGACCGAGAAGACCTGGTTCCCGAACGACACCGAGCCGGTGTTCGGCATCGCGGCGCTGGCCTTCGGCACGCTCCTGTCGTCGGTCCTGGCACTGATCGTCGCGGTCCCGATCGCACTGGGCATCGCGCTGTTCCTCTCGCACTACGCCCCCAAGCGGTTCGCCACCCCGCTGGGCTTCGTGATCGACCTGCTCGCGGCGGTGCCCAGTGTGGTCTTCGGCCTCTGGGGACGCGACGTGTTCCAGCAGCCGGTCCGGGAGTTCTCGGTCTGGCTGAACCACTACTTCGGCTGGCTGCCGATCTTCGGCGGCGAGGGCCCGTTCGGGCAGTCGATCATGCTCGGCGGGCTGGTGCTCGCGATCATGGTGCTGCCGATCGTCACCTCCCTCTCCCGCGAGGTCTTCCAGCAGACCCCCGGGATGAACGAGGAGGCCGCGCTCGCGCTCGGTGCCACCAAGTGGGAGATGATCCGGACCGCGGTGCTGCCGTACGGCAAGCCCGGTGTCATCGCCGCGGTGATGCTCGGCCTCGGCCGCGCCCTCGGTGAGACCATCGCCCTCGCCCTGACCCTGGGTATCACGTTCAACATCTCGTTCAACCTGATCCAGACGGGCGGCAACTCGATCGCCGCCAACATCGCCAACACGTTCGGCGAGGCCAACGAGACCGGCCGCGGCGCCCTGATCGCCTCCGGCCTGGTGCTGTTCGCGATCACCCTGGTCGTCAACATGACGGCGCGGGCGATCATCTACCGCCGTCGCGAGTTCCGGGACAGTGCCGCATGAGCCTTCTGCAGAGTGAACTCTCCGGTGTCGTGATGACCCCGGACAACATCCGGAGCAGGAAGCTCCCGCTGGTCGCGAACCTGCTGGTCGCCGTCGCGGCCGTCGCGGTCGCGGCCGGCCTGGTGTTCACCACCGGCATCGGCAACTGGGTGCTGGTCGTGTTCCTGTCCGGCGTCCTCTACCTGGTCGGCCTCTACGTGGCCGCCTCCCGGGTGGAGGGCCGCCGGGCCGCCAAGAACCGGGCCTGGCAGTCGATGATCTACACCGCCTGCCTGCTGGCGATCCTGCCACTCGCCTCGGTGGTCTGGACGCTGGTCTCCAAGGGCTCGTCCCGCCTGGACGGCGACTTCTTCGGCTCCTCGATGAACAACATCGGCGCCCGTGACCTCGGCGGCGGCGCGTACCATGCCATCATCGGCACCCTGGAGCAGGTCGGCATCGCCGCCCTCTTCGCCGTGCCGCTCGGCGTGCTCGGTGCGGTGTACCTGGTCGAGTACGGCCGGGGCAGGTTCGCCGGCACGGTCCGCTTCTTCGTCGACGTCATGACGGGTATCCCGTCGATCGTCGCCGGTCTGTTCATCCTCTCCTTCTGGGTGCTGATCGTCAGCCCGTGGTTCAACGACGGCATCCCGCGCTACTCCGGCTTCGCGGCCGCGCTGGCGCTGACCGTGCTGATGCTGCCGACCATCGTGCGCTCGACGGAGGAGATGCTGCGGCTGGTGCCCGGGCCGCTCCGGGAGGGCTCGTACGCGCTCGGCGTGCCGCAGTGGAAGACGATCCTCAAGGTCGTCCTCCCCACCGCGCTGCCCGGCATCGTCACCGGTGTCATGCTCGCCATCGCCCGCGCGGCCGGCGAGACCGCCCCGGTGCTGCTCGTGGCCGGTGGCGCCGCGGCGATCAACTTCGACCCGTTCTCGGGTAACCAGTCGTCGCTCGCGATGTTCGTGTACCAGCAGGCCGGTGACGCCTCCCGGTACGCGCCGGCGCGGGCCTGGACGGCCGCGCTCACCCTGGTCGCCCTGGTCCTGATCCTGACGATCGCCGCCAAGCTGCTCGCCCGTCGCTCGAAGCTCCGATAAGAGGTATCTCCCATGGCCAAGCGCATCGAGGCGAGCAACGTCTCCTCGTACTACGGCACCTTCAAGGCGATCGACAGCGTCTCGATGACCGTCGAGCCGAAGACCATCACCGCCCTGATCGGCCCGTCCGGCTGCGGCAAGTCGACCTTCCTCCGGTCGATCAACCGGATGCACGAGGTGCTGCCGAACGCCCGCATCGAGGGCCGGCTCACCATCGACGACCAGAACATCTACGACCCGGACGTGGACGTCACCGCGGTCCGCCGCATGATCGGCATGGTCTTCCAGCGGCCGAACCCGTTCCCGACCATGAGCATCTACGAGAACGCGGTCGCCGGCCTCAAGCTCAACGGCGTCAAGAAGAAGTCGCTGCTGGACGACGCGGCCGAGAAGTCGCTGCGCTCCGCGAACCTCTGGGACGAGGTCAAGGACCGCCTGGGCCGCCCCGGCGCCGGCCTCTCCGGCGGTCAGCAGCAGCGTCTCTGCATCGCCCGCACCATCGCGGTCGAGCCCCAGGTCGTGCTGATGGACGAGCCGTGTTCCGCGCTCGACCCGATCTCCACGCTGGCGATCGAGGACCTGATGTTCAAGCTGAAGGACCGCTTCACGATCATCATCGTCACGCACAACATGCAGCAGGCCGCCCGGGTCAGCGACAAGACCGGCTTCTTCTCGATCGACAAGACCGGCGAGCCGGGCCGTCTGATCGAGTACGACGACACCCAGAAGATCTTCTCCAACCCGTCGCAGAAGAAGACCGAGGACTACATCACCGGTCGCTTCGGCTGAGTGCTTCGCTTCCGCATCGAGCGCCGGTTCCCGTACGGGGCCGGCGCTCGCGCCGTTCTCAAGAGGCGGCCCCCGCCGGGCCGCGCGACGCCCGTGCCCGCTCCCGGCCGCAGCGCGGGTCACCGTCTTGGCTGGTCCTCAGGGGTGTCTCGTAGCCCTCGACACACCCCTGAGGACCAGCCAGGACCGGGGGCGCGCTACGGCAGGGAGCGGGCACGGGCGTCGCGGCCCCGGGCGGCGGTGCGGGTCAGATGGTCGGTGCGGGTCAGATGGTGAAGGTGGCGCTGCCGTCCGGGTCGACCGTGATGCGCGGGGTGACCGGGGTGGCGGCGTCGCGGTGGGCCGAGGCGGCCACGATCGACGGGATGTCACCGCAGGCCGCCAGCTGGGACAGGGTGTGCCGGGTCGGGGGCAGCATCGGCAGGTCGGTCGCGGAGGCCGGGTCGATCCAAGCCGTGGTGTCGGCCTCGCCGGAGACGTCGCGAGCGGCCTGGGCCTCGGGGAGCAGGGCTGCGAAGAACCAGGTGTCGTAGCGGCGCGGCTCGAACTCCGGGGTGATCCAGCGGGCCCAGGGGAGCAGCAGGTCGTCGCGGAGGAGCAGGCCGCGGCGGGACAGCAGGTCGGTCATGGTGAGATCGCGGCGCAGGACGGCCGCACGGTCGGACTCCCAGGTCGGGTCGCCGGCGTCGGCGACCGTGCGGTCCGGCTCGGCGGGTGGGCCCGCGAGGATCACGCCGGCCTCCTCGAAGAGCTCGCGGGCGGCCGCGCCGACGATGGCGCGGGCCTGCTCCTCGGGGACGCCGAGACGGCCGGACCAGTCGTCGCGCAGGGTCTCCGGGCGGTCCGTCGGGTCCACGGCGCCGCCCGGGAACGCGTAGACGCCGCCGAACGCCATCGTGGTCGCCCGTTTCAGCACGTACACCTGGAATGCGGAACCGGACGGTCGCAGCAGGACCACCGTGGCGGCCGGGCGCGCGGGTGCGGGCGGTCCGGTGAAGTCGAGCGCCCGCCGAACCATCGCCGGCGGCAGGGACATGGCCTCGGTCACCGGTCGATCCTGTCACCGATCGGGCCTGGGCGGGGGGGTCGGGCGATACGGTATCGATCATGACCGGAGAGAAGGTTCGCTGGGGGATCCTCGGCCCCGGCGGTATCGCCGCCGCATTCGCTGCCGACCTGCCGCTCGTGCCGGGGGCCGAGCTCGCCGCCGTCGGATCCCGGAGCCAGGCGAGCGCGGACGCGTTCGCCGAGCGCCACGGGTTCGCCCGGGCGCACGGGTCCTACGCCGCGCTCGCCGCCGACCCGGACGTGGACGTCGTCTACGTGGCCACCCCGCACGCGTTCCACCTGCCCGCCGCGATGATGTGCGTGGAGGCGGGCAAGGCGGTGCTGGTCGAGAAGCCGATCACCCTGGACCTGGCCGGGGCCGCACAGCTGATCCAGGCTGCGCGTACCCGGGAAGTGTTCTTGATGGAAGCCATGTGGATGCGCTGCAACCCGGCGATCCGCAAGATCGCCGAACTGGTCGCCGAGGGCGCGATCGGCTGGGTCAGCGCGGTGCACGCGGATTTCGGGCTGCAGGGGCCGTTCCCGGCCACGCACCGGCTCCGCGACCCGGAGCTCGGTGGCGGCGCCCTGCTCGACCTGGGCGTCTACCCGATCCACCTGGCCCACCTGCTGCTCGGCGCGCCCTCCACGGTGCACTCCTGGGCGCACCTGACGCCGGAGCGGGTGGACGAGAACACCGGCGTGCTGCTCGGCTACCAGGCCGGTGCGGTGGCCGCGCTGACCTGCAGCATCAACGGGGCCAGCCGGAACGCCGCGTCGATCACCGGGACCGAGGGGCGGATCGACCTCCCGCCGGGCTTCTTCGTGCCGCGCTCGTTCACGCTGAGCCGGCCGGACCGGGAGCCGGAGACCTTCGCGTTCGAGTTCGAGGGCAACGGTTACCAGTTCGAGGCGGCCGAGGTGCAGCGCTCGATCCTGGCCGGCGAGCTGGAGAGCCCGATCATCCCGCACGAGACGACGCTCGAGGTGATGACCCTGCTCGACGCGATCCGCGACGAGATCGGCGTTTTTTATGTCTGAGCCCGATTGCCTCGCTGAGCCCGATTGCCTCGCTGAGCCCGATTGCCTCGCTGAGCCCGATTGCCTCGCTCCGCTCGGCGGCATTTCGCCCTGAAAGTCGATGTCGAGGGCACCGAAAACGGCCCCGCTTCGCTTGCCGTTTTCGGCACCCTCGACATCGACGGCGAAATGCGACTCTGGTTACGCCTCAACCATGTCGTGGTCCATGGCCTGTTCTCAGGCGAAGGCCGGGCGGATGGCGAAGTAGACCAGGCAGGCGATGAAGGCGGCGGCGGGGAACGTGGTGACCCAGGCGATCACGATGTTTCCCGCCACGTTCCAGCGGACCGCGCTGAGCCGCTTGGTGGCGCCGACGCCCATGATCGCCGAGGTGATGGTGTGCGTGGTGGAGATCGGCGCGTGCAGCACCTGGGCGTTGAAGAAGAGCACCGAGCTGGCGACCGTCTCGGCGGCGAAGCCCTCGGCCGGGCCGAGGTCGATGATCTTGCGGCCGAGGGTGCGGATGATCCGCCAGCCGCCGGTGTAGGTGCCCGCCGCCAGCATCGTCGCCGAGGCCCAGTAGACCCACTCCGGGATGTGCGTGGCGTCGCTCTGGAAGCCGCCGGTGTAGAGCGCCAGCACCACGATGCCCATCGTCTTCGCCGCGTCCTGCATGCCGTGCCCCACGGACATCGCGGCCGCCGAGGCGGTCTGCGCCCATCGGAAGCCCCGGTTGAGCTTGCCCGGGTGGCCGCGCCGGAAGGTCCACATCAGCGCGATCATGAAGATGTAGCCGAGGATCAGGCCGACGACGGGCGACAACACCATCGGGATGAGGACCTTCTCCAGTACGTTGGCCCACTGCACCCCGCCGATGGTGGCCACCGTGGTGGCGCCCACCAGGCCGCCGAAGAGCGCGTGTGAGGAGCTGGACGGCAGCCCGAAGTACCAGGTGATCAGGTTCCAGGCGATCGCGGCGACCACCCCGGCGAAGACGATGCCGAGACTGGGGATGCCGGTCGGCAGGTCGACCAGGTCGTCGCCGACGGTCTTGGCCACCCCGGCGCCGAGATGGGCGCCGACGAAGTTGCCGACGGCGGCCATCGCGAGGGCCACCCGGGGTGTCAGGGCCCGGGTGCTGACACTGGTCGCGATCGCGTTGGCGGCGTCGTGGAAACCGTTGGTGTAGTCGAACACCATCGCGGCGACGATCACCGCCAGCACGGCGACGAGTTCGGGATCCAAGGTCTAGGACTCCTTGACCGCGATGGTCTCGATGGTGTTCGCCACGTGCTCGAACGCGTCGCAGGCCGCCTCGAGCTCGTCGGCGACCTCCTTCATCTTGAGCACGGTCAGCGCGTCGTACTCACCGGAGAAGAGGCGGACCAGCAGCATCCGGTACGCCCGGTCGCCGTCGTTCTCCAGCCGGTTGATCTCTATCCAGTACTCGTCGAGGCCCTTCATCGAGCGCAGCCGCGGCATCGCCTCGGAGGTGATCTTCGCCTGCTGGTCGAGGACGGTGATCAGCTCGTGCATCTCCCGGGGCAGCGACGGCAGCTCGGTCAGGCCGTACAGGTAGAGGAGGTTGCCGACCGCCTCCAGGTGATCCATCACATCGTCCAGTTGCGAGCCGAGCGAATAGATGTCGGCCCGGTCGAAAGGCGTGATGAATGTGGAATTGATCTTTTTGTAGAGTTCGTGGGTGATCGCGTCGCTGTCGTGCTCGACGTCGCTGAGGCGTTCACTCACCGATTGCACGTCGACTCCGGGCAGCGTCAGCTCATTGAGGAGCTCGGTGCCTTTCACCAGGTTGAACGAGGCCTTGGTGAAGAGGTCGTAGAAGACACCCTCGACGGGACGGAATGAGAACTTCACGGCGCGGACCTCGATCGACGGGCTTTTCGTTTGATCTCCGGTGGCACTCTATCGGTCCCCGCGAGTTCACCCGTTCGACACCGTGCTAAACCGGCTCGCGACGGCCTTCCGGCCGGGACGGCTGTGGGCGCGGCGACGGCCGGCGGACGGCCGGCGCCGGCGGGATCGCCCGCTGAACCGGGGCCGCCGGGTGGCGCCGCAGGTGCCGGGCGAGCCCGTGCAGGTCGGTGTCGGCGATCACGTCCACCCCCGCGGCGGTCAGCTCGGACCAGATCGCGGTCCGGGCGCGGCGCGTCCCGGTGGGCAGCCCGGAGATCCGGACGGTACGCCCCTCGGCATGCGCTGCCTGCACCAACGCGTGCAGCTGGTGGCGTTCCTCGGCCGGGATCGGCTCCAGGCCGTCCCATCCGAACCGGTACGTCCACGGCTCGCTGAGCACCGGGACCAGCACCGGCGGGGCGGAGCGGGAGCCGAGTTCGTCGAGGGTGCCGTCGGCGAACGCGTACCGGGCGGGCTGGGCGGCGAGCAGCTCGCGAACGTCCACGATGCCGGTGACCGTGACAGTCACCACACCCGGCGTCAGCGAGCCGTGCGCGCAGCGGCTCAGCAGCGCGGTGTGATCGCGCAGTTGCTGATCCAGCATCCGGTACGCGCGCAGCAGCGAGCCCTCGTCCCGGGTGTCCCCGACGAACTCGATCACCAGCCGGAACGGCGCCCGCTGCGCCGGCCAGAGCCGCCCGCTGGTGGCCTTGGCCCGGGCGAAGAGCGGGGCCAGCACCATCCGGCGCAGGGTGCGGCCGGGCTGCGGTGCGCCGGGCCCGAGGAAGAGCTCGCCGTGCGGCCCCGGGCGGACCGGCACGGTCATCCCGGCCAGGCCCAGCCGGAGCACCAGGGGGAGCGGGTCGGGCAGGTTGGCGGGCACGAGTGCGTGCCCGGCCGGTAGGTAGGGGCGGTTGCGGCGGAGCATGACGGCGGAGACCGCGCCGCCGGCCCCGGCGAGCCCTGCCAGGCTTCCCGCGAGAGTCGCCACGTCCTGAGCCACGTTCACCATCCGATTCGTACGAAACTTCCGTTTTATACTGTGGCACAGGTGCTACCGCGTAACCGCGCTTCCCGCGCAGAATTCCTCCATGCCTCTGGAAACCGGGGAATTCGAAGGGCTCCGCCCGTACCTGACCGCGATCGCGTACCGGATGCTCGGCAGCCGCGCGGAGGCCGAGGACGCGGTCCAGGAGGCCTGGTTGCGGTGGGCGCGGCAGGACGACGTCCGGGACGCCAAGGGCTGGCTCACCACGGTCACCGGGCGCATCTGCCTCGATCAACTGCAATCCGCCCGGGTACGCCGGACCGCGTACCCCGGCCAGTGGCTTCCCTCGTACGTGGTGGATCCGGACGCCGACCCGGCCGGACAGGTGGAGCGGGCCGACCAGGTCAGCGTGGCGCTGCTCGTGGTGCTGGAACGCCTCACCCCGGAGCAGCGGGTCGCGTTCGTCCTGCACGACGCGTTCGGCGTGCCGTTCGACGAGGTGGCCGCGGTGCTCGGCACCACACCGGCGGCGGCCCGGCAGCACGCGTCCCGGGGGCGGCGGGCGGTGGCCGAGGGCGGCATGCGGCACACGGCCGGGCTGGCCGAGCAGAAACGGGTGCTGACCGCGTTCCTGAGCGCGGCGCAGAGCGGCGACATGCGGGCGCTGGCCGCGGTGCTCGCCCCGGACGTGGTGGCGATCGGCGACAGCGGCGGTACGGCCAGGACCGCGCTGAACCCGGTGCGCGGCGCGGAGAAGGTGGGCCGCTTCTATCACGGGCTGCTCAGCTA
Source organism: Actinoplanes sp. NPDC051851 (assembly GCF_040681165.1). NCBI lineage: Bacteria > Bacillati > Actinomycetota > Actinomycetes > Micromonosporales > Micromonosporaceae > Actinoplanes > Actinoplanes sp. NPDC051851. Next base: position 86,300 of record NZ_JBFAYF010000011.1, read on the forward strand.
CCGATTCAGCGAGCTCACCGACGTGAAGGTGGACCCGGTGCTGGTGGCGGGCTCGGCCGCGGTCATGCTGCGCGGCGTGCAGGCCGACGGGCGGACGCTGACCGTGGTCCTCACGGTCGCCGTCGACGGCGGGCGGATCACCGGCCTCTTCAGCCAGCAGAACCCGGCGAAGCTAGTCCTGGGTGACCTCTAGCAGGTGCTTGCGGTACTCCGTGGCGAACGGCTCGGTGCCGTCGCCGAGCAGGCCGAGCAGCTTCTCCGCGGCGGCGTGCGCGTTCGCCACCGCGTCGTCCGGGTAGCCGAACAGGGCCCGATGCTCCTCGAACTCGTCCTCGTCGAGCAGCTCGATCAGGCCGGTCTCACGACGGCGCACCACGTCCAGGTCCAGGTCGATGATGTGCACCGTGTCACCCTCCCAGCGCGCCGGGGTGGTGATGTCGCAGTACACCTCGCTGGTCCGCGGTGGTGGGTTGAACATTCCGGTCCACCACGCGTGATGTGGGACGAGCAGGACGAACGGGATCTGCTCGACGGACGGACGGCCGTGGTAGACACTGGCCGTCCCGCGGGTGACACCGACCCAGACGCCCAGGTCGTCCTCGGCCAGTCGGCGTGCCGGGTAGTCACGATGAGCCGAACCGTCGTACTTCGTGAAGATGACCCGGACCATCTCGCTCGGCATGGGTGCACCCTAACGGTGGTCCGGTTCTGTCGGTGGTGCCGGGTACGGTTCCTGCGTGCCCGCAGCTACCAAGAAGAAGGCGACCGCCGACCAGCTCCTCGCCGCCGCGGTCGGCGCCGTTCCCGGGGGCTCCGCCCGTCCGGGTCAGCAGGCCATGGTCTCCGCCATCGACAAGGCCATCCGTGACCGCGAGCACCTGCTCATCCAGGCCGGCACGGGCACCGGCAAGAGCCTGGGCTACCTCACGCCCTCGCTGCTCGTCGAGGGCCCGGTGGTGGTCTCCACGGCCACCCTGGCGCTGCAGAACCAGCTGGTCGAGCACGACCTGCCCCGGCTCGCCGCCGCGGTCGAGCCGGTGCTCGGGCGCAAGCCGACGTTCGCCGTGCTCAAGGGCCGGCACCACTACCTCTGCGTGGCGAAACTCGAGCACGTCGACGAGGACGCCCCGGCCGACACGCTCTTCGACGACGCGCCCGCGCCCAAGGCCGGCCAGTGGCTCGGCGAGGCCGGCCGGATCGGCAAGCAGGTCCAGCGGGTCCGCGCCTGGGCGGAGAAGACGCAGACCGGCGACCGGGACGAGCTGGACCCCGGTGTCGACGAGACGGCCTGGCGGTCGGTCTCGATGCCGGCCCGCGACTGCGTCGGCGCCTCCCGCTGTCCGTACGGCGCGGAGTGCTTCGCCGAGGCCTCCCGCGCGCGGGCCCGCGAGGCCGACATCGTGGTCACCAACCACAGCCTGCTCGCCGTCGACATGCTCTCCGAGCGGCACATCGTCCCGCCGCACCGGCTGCTCGTCATCGACGAGGCGCACGAGCTGGCCGACCGGGTCTCCTCCGCCTCCCAGGCCGAGCTCACCCCCGAGTCGATCGAGCGGGCCGGCCGCCGCGCCCGCACCCTGATCACCCCGGCCGCCGCCGACACGCTCGCCGAGTCGGCCGACGCGCTCACCGTCGGCCTCGCCGACCTCCCGGCCGGCCGGCTGACCAACGGGCTGCCCGACTCGCTCCGCCAGTCCGTCACGCTGCTGGAGTCGGCCACCCGATCCGCGCTCTCGTCGATCGGCGAGATCAAGGCCGACGATCCCGATCCGGTGAAGAAACAGCAGGCCAAGGCGGTTCTCGACGAGCTCTCCACGACCGCGCAGCGGCTTCTGGAGGAGGACGAGTTCGACGTCGCCTGGGTGGAGAAGTCCGACATGGGCTCCGGGCGGCGGGCCCTCGTCGTAGCGCCCCTCTCCGTTGCCGGCACGCTCGCCGGCGCGCTCTACTCCGACCGTACGGTGGTGGCCACCTCGGCGACCCTGACGCTCGGCGGCCGCTTCGACACCGTCGCCAGGTCACTCGGCCTCCCCGCGCCCACGGCCGCCACCGAGCCGGTATCCGGCGACGGCTGGACGTCGCTCGACGTGGGCTCGCCGTTCGACTACCCGAAACAGGGCATCCTCTACGTCGCGGCGCACCTGCCCCGGCCCAAGGCGTCCGGGCTGCCCGACGAGGCGGGTGCCGAGCTGCTCAAACTGGTCGAGGCGCTCGGCGGGCGCACGCTCGGGCTCTTCTCGTCCCGGCGGGCCGCCACCCAGGCCGCCGAGCTGCTCCGGGACAGGACCGACCTGCCGATCCTGCTCCAGGGCGAGGAGACGCTGCCGATCCTGGTCCGCAAGTTCAAGGAGCAGCGGGAGAGCTGCCTCTTCGGGGTGATGTCCCTCTGGCAGGGCGTGGACGTGCCGGGCGACTCCTGCCAGCTCGTGGTGATCGACCGGTTGCCGTTCCCGCGCCCGGACGAGCCGCTGGCCGCGGCCCGGTCGGCGGCGGTGGACGCGACCGGTGGTTCGGGGTTCTCGGCGGTGAGCGTGCCGATCGCGGCGGTGCGGCTGGCCCAGGGTGTCGGGCGGCTGATCCGGTCGACCGGGGACAAGGGCGTGGTCGCGGTGCTGGACTCCCGGCTGGAGACGGCCCGGGGGTACGGGACGTTCCTGCGGAACTCGCTACCGCCGTTCTGGTACACGACGCGCTCCGAGGTGGCGATGGGCGCCCTTGCCCGTCTGGCCAAGAGCTGAGCCCGGGCGCGGGCGTGTCACCATGGCTGCCGTGACGGCGCCGGGGAGTGTGCGTGCGACGGCCGGACGGCGGCGCTGGCTGGTCGGGGTGGTGGCCGGATGGGTCGTGGTCGTCGCCGGGACGGCGGTCTGGTCGGAGCGCAACGACCCGCCGACCGTCGCCGAGCAGCGGACCATCGCGCAGGCGGTGCCGCGTCTGCAGGCCGCGACCGGCACCGTGCTCGCCGCCGCCGAGGAGGCCGGGTGGGTGGTCCGGCTGGGTGCCCTGAGCATCGCCGACTGCCGGATCACTCCGGTACGCACCGGGCGGCTGGCCAAGCGCGACGTGGTGGTCTACGCGCCGGCGGAGCAGGCCCGGGAGGCGCTGGACGCGGTCGCGGGCGGGCTGCCGGCGGACTACCGGGCCGGGGTGACGGCGTTGCGGGGCGGGACCGAGCTGGGGCTCTACGCCGATGCGGGGGAGTTCATCAGGATCACGAGCGAGGTGGCCGCGACCGATCAGGTGCTGACCATCACGGTGGACACCGGATGCCGTCCGGCGGACGACACGGTCGACCGGGGTGATCCCGGCGCGGGCGATGCGCCGGAGGCCCTGAGCGCGACGCTGACGGCCCTGGGCGCACCCGCGGATGCCGCGGTGACCACCGAGGCGGTCGGGTGTCCCGGCGGCGGGACGGCGGCGACGTTCGAGGCGTCCGGCGGTGCGGGCGGCGGCGCGCCCCGGGGCATGCCGGACGGCACGACGCTGGTGTGGTCCGGTGCGGACGGATGGGCGTACGCGAAAGGCCGCGAATCGGTGGTGATCACCGATCAGGGTGACCGTCTCCGGGTGAGCGTGACCACCGTCTGCCGTGCCTGACCGTCCCGCCGTGCGGTGTCCTGCCGTCCCTGCCGTCCCTGCCGTCCCTGCCGTCCCTGCCGTCCCTGCCGGGTCTGAGCGTCAGTAGACGAGGGCCTGGGCCCCGTCGGACATGATCTCCTCGACGAAGACCGCGGCGCCGGCGATCCGGATGCCCGGCAGGACGTCGTCCGGACCGATGCCCCGGCGGGCCGCGCACTGGGTGCAGGCGGTCACCCTGCCCGCGTCGATCAGGGCGTCGAGCAGGTCGGGCAGGGGAGCGGCGTGCGGCAGCTCGAACTCGGCGGCCCGGCCCGGCAGCGCGAACCAGGTGGACTCCCCGGTCAGCCAGAACGAGACGTCCACCCCGGAGACGGCCGCGGTACTCGCCACGGTGAAGGCCTGCGAGCAGCGCTCGGGGGCGTCCGCTCCGGCGGTGGCCTTGACGACCAGCAAACGTGCCATAGCGGTCAGCATAAGATGGGCGCGTCATGGTTACGGAGATCGGGTTCGTGAGCCTGCTGGTCGCCGGGATGGGCGCGCTGGCGGGCGGTTTGGGTTATCTGGCGATGCGTATTTCGAGGGGGCGCTGGTGAGCGGCGAGACGGAGAACCCACTGGGACCGCCGCCCTGGCTGAACGCCCCGCCGGTGGATGCCTACCCCTATGAGGACACTCACGACCTGCGGGTCGGTCCGGACCTGCACCCGTCGCTGCTCGGCCTGCTGCCGTTCGTCGGCCTGTGGCGCGGGCGTGGCCAGGGCGGCTTCCCGGCGGAGGAGGACTACAACTTCGCCCAGGAGATCCGGATCAGCCACGACGGCCGGGACTTCCTGCGGTACGACTCCCGCGCGTGGCTGCTCGACGACGAGTCGAAGCCGCTCGGGCAGGCGCTGACCGAGACGGGTTTCTGGCGCCCGGTCCTGATCGACGGCCGTCCCGGCGACGAGATGGAGGCCACCATGATCCGCCCGGACGGGGTCGCCGAGCTCTACCTGGGCGAGGCCGCCACCACCCGGCTGGAGATGGGCACGGACGCGGTGGCGTACACCCCGTCGGGCCTGCACGTGACCGGCGGGCACCGGCTGTTCGGGGTGGTCGAGGGCGCGCTGCTGTACGCCCACGAGATCTCCATCGACAACGGCGAGCTGATCCCGCACATGTCGGCCCGCCTGCTGCGCATCGGCGGCTGACCCCGGCGCTGTCCGCGTGCTCTTCCGCGTGTGTGAGGTTCGAGCGTTCTCCGCCCGTCAACGTCACACACGCTCGCCGTCCCCACCGCGCGTGGGATTCGGCGCGTGTGGGAATCGGGGCGTGTGGGAATTCGGCGCGTGTGGGAATTCGGCGCGCGTGGGGATTCGGGCGCTGGGCGGGTTTCGTTCGGCGGGCGCGCCACGGGCGGTCCGGGCTCACGATCCCGCCCGGCCGGGGCGGCGGGATCACACGATCGCTGATCGAGTCGTTCTGGCGCCCCTATGACGGCTGTCCGAGCACACGTTCGCGGATCGTGTGCGCCTACCGCCCGTTCTCGCGCTTGACCGGGTGCGCCTGTCGCCCTTCTCGCGCCGTTCGGGTGCGCCCGCAGGCCCTCTCGTGCGGATCGAGTGCACGCGCCGCCCTCTCGTGCCGATCGAGTGCACGCGCCGCCCTTCTCGCGCCGTTCGGGTGGGGAGGGCGCCCTAACTTCACCCGCGGTGGGTGGGTCAGGCGTCGATCGCGGCGGCGGACTCGCCCACCGTGAGGCGGGCGTCGTCGGCGACGTTGCGCTTGAGGACGCCGAGCGCGACCAGGCCCAGCTCGTGGTGGCGGACCGCGGTGCCGACGAAACCGACCGTGCGGCCGTCCAGCTCGATCGGGGTGCCCTGGGCCGGCGGGTGGTCGGTGGCGATGCCGTCCAGGTGCAGCAGGACCAGGCGGCGGGGCGGGCGGCCCAGGTGGTGCACCCGGGCGACCGTCTCCTGACCCCGGTAACAGCCCTTGTCCAGGTGCACGGCAGCGGCCATGAAACCCGCCTCGGCCGGGATGGTCCTGTGATCGGTCTCGTGGCCCAGGCGCGGGATGCGGTGCGCGACCCGGATCGCCTCGTACGCCCAGAGGCCCGCCTGCGGCACGCCCAGCTTCTCGATCACGGCGGCCTTCGCGGACCGGGGGATCAGCAGGTCCACACCGAGGGGCACGCGGCGCGCGAGACCGCCCTCGAATGCGCGTACCGGATAAGCCGAGGTGGCCTCGGGAGGCACCGACCCGGCGGCGAACTTGGGACCCGGCAACTCGCCCACCCGGGGGGCCGCCAGGCCCGGGAAGAGAGCGGCGGCACCCGGGCCGACCAGGGAGAGCACCGCGATCTCGGACGTCGCGTCGCGCGGCTCCACCCTGGTGAAGAAGCGCATCATCTCGAGGTACCTCAGCAGGGCCGGGCCGGCGCCGGGCTCGGTGTCCAGCCAGGCGGTGGTGCCGTCCTCGGTGACGTACGCGTGGTGCTCGACGTGCCCGTGCGGCGAGAGGACCATCAGCTCGCTGCCCTCGTCGGCGCTCAGGGCCGAGAGGTGCTGCGTGGTCAGCGTGTGCAGCCAGCTCGCCCGCTCCTCGCCCGGCACCGCGAGCACGTCCCGGTTCGACCGGTCGACCAGGCCGACCGCGGTCTCCAGCAGGCGCTGCTCGCGCATCGGGTCGCCCAGGTGGGCGGGGACACCGGCGTCGGGGGACTTCTGATCGAGGTCCTCGACCATCACGACGGTCACTCGGACTCCTTGCGGTCACCCATGATTACTCAGACTCCTTGCACTTGCCGCAGACGCCGAAGAGGGAGACGTGCCCGACGTCGACCCGGAAGTCACGTTCCCGCAGGAGCTGCTCGGTGACCGGCCGCAGCACCGCCGGGTCCATCTCGTCGATCGAGCCGCACGATCGGCAGACCAGGTGCACATGCTGGTCCTCGCCGGCCGCGTGGTAGGTCGGCGAGCCGTGCGACAGGTGGGTGTGGTTGACCAGACCGAGCTCCTCGAGAAGCTCCAGGGTCCGGTAGACCGTGGTGATGTTGACTCCGGCGACACGTTCTCGGACCGCGTTGTGCACCGACTCGGGGGTCGCGTGGCCCAGCTCGTGCACCGCTTCCAGGATCAGCTGTCGTTGCGGGGTGAGCCGCAGGCCACGCTCACGGAGCATGGCGGCGAGCGAAGTGGCGGACACCCCACGAGCATAGTTCGGTAGTTTCGAGTTGATGACGGACCGGATCCTGGTATCTCCCTCGGACCTGCTCGGTGACGGGGTCTTCGAGACGTTGCACCTGCGCCCGTCGGGTCCGTGGTTGCTCGCCGCCCATCTGGAGAGACTGTCCCGTTCCGCGGCGCTCCTCGACCTTCCGCCGCGCGAGTTACCGGATCTATCGGACTCATCCGGGCGGGAGGCGGCGTTACGGATCTTCTACACCCGCCATCTCGTGCACCACACGGTCTCGCCGATCCCGGAGCCGGTGCTCCGCGAACGCCGGGAGGGAATCCGCGTACTCAGCGCCGATCTCGGCGTGTCGGCCGGGCGGCGACCGCCGTGGTCCCTCTCGGCGGCCAAGTCACTCTCCTACGCGAGCAATCTCGCGGCGCGGCGCTGGGCGGCGCGCCATCAGGCCGAGGACGTGGTCTGGCTCTCGATCGAGGGGTACGTCCTGGAGGGCCCGACCTCATCGATCGTCTGGTTGTCGGGCGGCGCGCTCTGCACGGTGCCACCCGAGGAGGCGGGCATCCTGGACGGCATCACCGCCCGCCACCTGCTCTCGGTCGCGCCCTCGGTGGGGTTGTCCCCGTCGTACCGGATGGTCACGCTGCCGGAGCTGGCCGGCGCCGACGCGATCTGGCTGGCGTCGTCGCTGCGCGGCCTGGCCGAGGTGACGTCGCTGGACGGGGTGGCCCGGCCCCGCTCCCCGTGGACGCCGCGTCTGCTCTCCCTGCTCGGCTTCGCCTGACACTCCACACGCCGGCAGCCCCGGGCCGGCGGGAGCGGCCTCCCGGAGCGAGGGTGATCAGTGGGTGGACGTGGAATCATGGCCCGCATGACCGGGACCTTGATCACCGTCGCCCCGACCGGCGCGGAGAGCGGCAAGGCGGACGTGCCGGCGCTTCCAGTGACCCTGGATGAGCTGGTGACCACCGCGAAAGAGTGTGAGGCGCTGGGTGCCTCGATCGTTCACGTGCACATCCGGGACGCCGACGCCCGGCCGACCCTCGACCAGGGGCGGCTGCGGGCGACCGTCGCGGCGCTGCGCGAGGCCACCGGGCTGATCGTTCAGCTCTCCTCGGGCGGGGCGGTGACCGATCCGGAGGCCGATCGGCTGGCCGTGCTGGACGCCGGGCCGGAGATGGCGTCCTGCACGATGGGGACGGTCAACTTCGGAGACGACGTCTTCCTGAACCGGTGGGACTTCATCGTCGATCTGCACACCCGGATGCAGGAGCGCGGGATCGTACCGGAGTATGAGATCTTCGATCTGGGTCAGCTGGCCAGCCTGCAGCGGCTGCTGAACAAACACGGTCTGCCGTTCGGCGGGCATGTGCACGTCGACCTGGTGATGGGCGTGCCCGGCGGGATGCCCGGCACCGCCGCCGCGCTGGTCGCCTGCGAACAGGCGATCCGCGATCTCCCCCAGGGCACCACGTTCTCGGCGACCGGGATCGGCCGGAGCACCCTCCCGGTGATGCTGGCGTCGCTCGCCGCCGGTGGGCACCTGCGGGTCGGCATGGAGGACACCATCACGTACGCCAAGGGCCGCCCGGTCGAGTCGAACATGCAGCTGGTGGCCCGCGCGGTCGGCTTCGCCCAGCTCGCCCAGCGCGCCCCGCTGACCCCGTCGCAAGCGCGCGACCTGCTGGGGGTGCCACACCCGTGACCGTCGTCGCCGAAGTCATCCGCTCCGGGTTCGTGGAGAGCGTCCACCACGGCGTGGTCGCGGTCGCCCCCGGACCGCCGCCCACGGAGAACGACCCGATCTTCCCCCGCTCGTCGAACAAGCCGTTCCAGGTGGTCGGCATGCTCCGCAGCGGGCTGGTCCCGGCCGCCGAGGACGATCTCGCGATGATCAGTGCCAGTCACGACGGGGAACCGTTCCACGTGGAACGAGTCCTCTCGATGCTGGCCGCGGCGGGCCTCGATGCCGCCGCGCTGCGCTGCCCGGCCGACCTGCCGATGGGGGAGGCCGCCCGGAACGCCCATCTGCGCCACGGGGGCGAGCCGGAGCCGGTCCTGATGAACTGCTCGGGCAAGCACGCCGGGATGCTCGCCACCTGCCTCGTCAATGGGTGGGACCCGGAGTCGTACCTCGATCCGAAGCACCCCCTGCAGCTGGCCCTCGCCGACACGGTGAGCGATCTCGCCGGTGAGCCGATCGCGGCCACCGGCGTGGACGGCTGCGGCGCCCCGGTGCTGGCGATCTCCCCGTACGCCCTGGCCCGCGCCTTCCTCCGGCTGGTCGAGAGCGAGCCGGGCACCCCGGAGCGCCGGGTCGCCGACGCGATGCGGGCCCGTCCCGACCTGGTCGCGGGCACCGGGTCGGAGGACACCGTGCTGATGCGCGCGGTGCCCGGGCTGCTGGTGAAGCGGGGCGCGGACGGCGTGGTCGCGGCCGCGATGCCGGGTGTGGGCGGGGTGGCCGTGAAGATCTCCGACGGCGCGGCGCGGGCCCGGTACCCGGTGCTGCTCGCGGCGCTGCGCCGGCTCGGGGTGAGCACGCCGGCGTTGGACGAGGTGGTGCTCGGTGGCGGCGTACCCGTAGGGGAAGTGCGCGCGGTAATTCAGGGGTGACTCGGTTCACGCTAGCTCTTGCAAGCATTTTGCTTGCAAGAGCTAGCACTCGGGGTTAGCTTCGAATGCATGGCCACGCCGAAGGACCTGCCGCCGGACATCGGATCGTTCATCCGTGATCTGCGGCAGACCGCGAAGATCTCGCTCCGGCAGCTCGCCGACAGGGCGGGGGTGAGCAACCCCTACCTCAGTCAGGTGGAGCGCGGCCTGCGAAAGCCGAGCGCCGAGGTGCTGCAACAGATCGCCAGCGCCTTGCGTGTGTCGACGCCCGCGATGTATCTGCGGGCCGGACTGCTCGATGGCGAGGGCCAGCAGGGCGTGCTGGCCGCCATCGCGGTCGACCCGGAGCTCACGATCGCGCAGAAGCAGTCCCTGACGCAGATCTACGAGACGTTCCGCAACGAGAACGTGCGGAACGCCCCGCCCGCCCCCGAGCCCGAGGAGGACGACAAGTGACCGAGCAGACCAAGACCAAGATCCCGACCCCGCTGTACGCCGCCGCCGGCGCCGGTGACCTGGCGTACCAGCAGCTGCGCAAGCTGCCCGCCGTGGTGACCGAGCTGAGCGACCGTGCCGCCGCCTCGCTGCGCGCCGCCAACGGCCAGGCCACCGATCTGAAGGAGAAGGCCGCCACCACGGACTTCGACGCGCTCCGCACCAACGCCGCCACCGCCGCCGTCGCGTTCGCGCAGGTGGCCCAGGAGCGCGCGGTCGCCGTCTACCACGACCTGGTCGCCCGCGGCGAGAAGGTCGTCGGCGGCGGTGTGGTCGAGGCCGCCGACGTGGTCAACGCCGACATCGAGGCCACCGAGCAGGTCGCGGCCGTCGAGCCGGCGATCGAGGAGCCGAAGGCCGTCGAGGCCGCGCCGAAGCCGCGCAAGCGGGCCAAGCCGGCCGAGAAGCCCGCCGAGTAATCCGACATGATCAGCGGGCCCCGGCGTCCCCGGGGCCCGCGGCATAGACTCTTCCCATGGCCTACTCCGCGCCGATCTTCTACGCCACCGTCGTCGTCTACATCATGCTGGCCGTCAAGATCTTCTCGTTGGCGATCCAGGTGGCGGCACTCATCCATTGCCTGACGCAGCGCGGCGCCGGCTTCTCCGCGCTGGGCACCCTGCCCAAGGGCGCCTGGGCCGGCATCCTGGCCGTGCTGATGGTGCTCACCGCGATCACCTCCTCGCCGTTCAACCTGTTCAGCCTGGCCGGCATCGCCGCCGCGATGATCTATCTGCTGGACGTGCGCCCCGGGCTGAAGGACATCGCGGGCGGCAAAGGCCCCTGGTGAGGTCTCGCTTCGGGCCACCGCCTCCGGACGGCGGGCCGCGCCTGCAGCGCGTCGATCGGACCAGGCCGCAGTCGGGTCGCCCCACGTTGCCGGCTCCGGCCACCGAGATCGTCTCCCTTGCTTCCGGGGTACGACTGGAACAGATCACCACCGGCATGGGAAGCCCGGTGACGGTCTTCGCGCACGGCCTGGCCGGTGACATCGCCGGGACGCGCCCGTTCGGCAGCGCCATCACCGGCCGCCGGGTCTTCTTCCACTTCCGGGGCCACGGCGGATCGGACATCCCGCCCGGCCCGTGGTCCTTCGCCGACCTGGCGAGCGACCTGCGCGGCGTCGCCGACCTGTCCGGCGCGACCCGGGCACTCGGCGTCAGCATGGGCGCGGGCGCGCTCTGCCGTCTCCTCGCCGACACGCCGGACCGCTTCGAACGGGTGGTGCTCTACCTCCCCGCCCCGCTGGACGGCCATCGCCCGCCCGCCGCCGTCCGCCGCATCGAGCACCTGCTCGCCGCCGTCGAGTCCCGGGAGGCCGCGGTGATCGCCGAGGCGGTCGAGGCGGAGCTGCCCCCGTCGGTACGCAACACCCCGGCCGGCTGGAGCTACCTGCGCCAGCGGGTCGAGCAGCTGTCCCGGGACGGCCTGGCGAGCGAGATCGAGACGCTCTGGACCGCGCCCGCGGTCGCCGACCTGTCCGCGCTGCGGGCGTTCCGGGGCCGCGCGCTGGTGATCGGCTGCGAGGGCGACGAGGTCCACCCGGCGGAGTGGGCCACGCGGCTGGCCGGTCTCCTCGGCGCCGACCTCCAGATGTACGACCGCCCCGCGGTGCTCTGGAACAACCGCAGCGAACTGCGTGCCCGGATCTCTGGCTTCCTGAACACCTGACACGCACCCGCCGGGCCTGGCTGCCCTGCGGCTGTCCCGGGTTTTAATGCTGTTATGTCCGGATAGCCGTAACTTTTCCGGCTTCAGAGCGATTTTCAGACGTGCGCTTGTCCCCTAAATCCGTCTTTGTCGGTGTGGTCCTCCTGGGGCTGCCGCTCGCTATCGCGGTCGGCTGGGCACTGGGCGCCCCGGCACCGCGTACGGTCGCGGCCGACACGGGCGGGACCGGCGGCAGCGACGGCCTCGGGGTCGCGCCGGCCCGGAGCGCCTCGTCCCACGACGACGGGAACGCGAACCGGCCGGCCCGGCCCGTACCCGCCACCACCACGGCGACCACCACGACAGCGGCGCCGGCCACCAGCCGGCCGCCGGTGTCCGCCACCACCGCCGCGACCACCGCGCCTCCTGATCCGGCCGGGGTCGCGTCCCCGCCGCCGTTGCTGGACAACCCGCCGGTGCCGACGCCGACCTTCGTGGACGGCCCGCCGGACCCGGTGCCCACCGGTTCCGGGGAGCCCTCCGAGCCCGATCCGTCGCCGTCCGCGAGCGAGACCACCCGCACCCCCTCACCGGCGGCGTCCGGGTCCTAGCCCGTGCCCTCGGGCGTGCTCCCGGCGATGCCGCGGCCCCGGCCGGATTAGGAGGCGCGGGCTAAGCTCCCGGGTCGTGAAGGAAGATCCGAATCGGCCGGTGGCCGCGGTTCGTCAGTTCGTCACCGGGGCCGGTCTCCTCGGCCGTGGCCTCGGTATCGTCATGAGCAGTCCACGGCTGCTCCTCCTCGGGCTGCTGCCGGCCCTGCTCGCCGGCGTGCTCTACACGATCGCGCTGGTCGTCCTGATCCGCTTCCTGCCGGACATCTCCGGCTGGGTCACGTCCTTCGCCGACGACTGGTCCACGTTCTGGCGGGACACGATGGAGTTCCTGGCCGGGGCCGGGGTGCTGGGTCTCGCCGTACTCCTGGGCATCCTCTCCTTCACCGCGGTCACCCTGCTGATCGGCGACCCGTTCTACGAGCGCATCTCCGAGCTGGTCGAGGACCGGTTCGGCGGCGTGCCGGACGCCGTCGAGGTGGGTTTCTGGTCGGCCCTGCGCCGCAGTCTCGCCGACGCGGTCCGGCTGCTCGGCATCTCGGTCCTGGTCGGCATCCCGCTCTTCCTGCTCGGCTTCCTCCCGGTGGTCGGCCAGACCGTGATCCCGGTGCTGGCCGGCGCGATCGGCGGGTGGCTGCTCGCCCTGGAGCTCACCGGCGTCCCGTTCCAGCGCCGCGGTCAGCGCCTCCGTCACCGCCGGGTCGTCCTCGCCAAGAACGTGCCGCTGACCCTGGGTTTCGGCGCCGCGGTCTTCGTCGCCTTCCTGATCCCGCTCGGCGCCGTCTTCCTGATGCCCGCCGCGATCGCCGGCGCCACCCTGCTCTCCCGCCGCACCCTGGGCCACCCGATCGCCATCACCACGACCCCCTCCCTGTAACCCGCCCGCTCCCGTGCCCGCGCGATCCAGCCGCGCGATCCAGCCGCTCGTTCGCGGCCGTAGCGCGGTCCCGGTCCTGGCTGGTTCTGAGGGGTGCCTCGGGCTCCCGAGGCACCCCTCAGAACCAGCCGGAATCGGGACGCGCGGCACTGCGGGAGTGGGTACGGAGGTCGCGTGGCCGGTGCGGGAGGGTGCGTGGTCAGGCGGAGTCGCGGACGATCAGCTCGGTGGGGAGGACCACGGCGTCGGGCGGTGTGGTGTCGCCGGCGATCCGGAGGAGCATCTGGCGCGCCAGGGTGCGGCCGATCTCGTCGATCGGCTGGCGGACCGTGGTCAGCGGCGGATCGCTGTAGCGGCTGATGTCGAAGTCGTCGAAGCCGATGACCGCGACGTCGGACGGCACGTGGCGGCCGGCCTCGCGCAGGGCGAGCAGCGCGCCGTGCGCCATCAGGTCGGAGGCGGCGAAGACGGCGTCCAGCGACGGGTCGGAGGCGAGCAGCGAGCGCATCGCGGCGATGCCGGACTCGCGGGTGAAGTCGCCGGCCGCGACCAGGGTGGGCAGCCCGGCCTCGGCGAGCGCGTCGCGGTATCCGGCCAAGCGCTCGATGCCGGCCACCATGTCGGGCGGCCCGGCGATGGTGGCGATCCGGCTGCGGCCGGTGGCGATCAGGTGGCGGACCGCGGCGGCCACCCCACCGGCGTGGTCGACGTCCACGTACGGCACCGGGGGCTCGGCGGTCATCGGCCGGCCGCTGCAGATCACCGGGATGCCGCGGCGGGCCAGCGCACCGGGGAGCGGGTCGGCGCCGTGGATCGAGGCGAACATGACGCCGTCGACGTGGCCGGCGACGGCGTACCGCTCCACCCGGTGGTGACCGGCCTCGGAGCCGGCCATCATCAGGACCAGTTGCTTGTCGGCGGTCTCCAGTTCGGCGCCGACGCCCCGGATGATCGCCGGGAAGAAGAGGTCGTCGGAGAAGACCCGGTTCGTGGTCTCCGGCAGGATCAGTGCGATCGAGTCGGTCCGCTGGGTGACCAGGCTCCGGGCCGCCTGGTTCGGCACGTAGCCGAGCTCCTCGACGGCCCGGTTGACCGCGTCACGGATGCCCGCGGCGACGGTGGTGGAGCCGTTGACGACGCGGGAGACGGTGGCGCGGGAGACCCCGGCACGCCGGGCCACTGCCTCCAGGGTCGGCCGTTCCCGCGTCGTCACAGAGCCCGCTCCCGTCGTTCACTCCAGGCCGTTACGCCGGATCACCTCTCGGTACCACTTCGCGCTGTCCTTGAGCACACGCTGCTGGGTCGTGTAGTCGACGTGCACGATACCGAAGCGCTTCGCGTACCCCTCGGCCCATTCGAAGTTGTCCATCAGCGACCAGAGGAAGTATCCCCGCAGGTCGACTCCGGCGGCCAGCGCGTCGTGGCAGGCGCGCAGGTGGCCGTCGACGTAGTCGATGCGCGGCTGGTCCGCGGTGCCGCCCGGGTACGCGGCCCCGTTCTCGGTGATCATCATGGGGGTGCCCGGGTAGTCCCGGTGGATGCGGGTCAGCAGCCGGGTCAGACTGGCCGGCTCGATCTGCCAGTTCATGTCGGTGACCGGGCCGACCGGCGGACGGAACGCGACCCCCTCGCTGCCCGGGTAGTCCAGCGCGCCGGGCCGGCCGGGCTGCGCCGAGACGTACGCCGGGGTGTAGAAGTTGATCCCGAGCACGTCGATCGGGGCGTTGACGACCTCCAGGTCGCCGTCCCGGATGTAGTCCAGGTCGGTGAACCGGGCGATGTGCTCCAGCACGTCCGCGGGGTATCGGCCGAGCAGCAGCGGGTCGTAGAAGATCCGGTTGGCCACGCCGTCGATGAGCCGGGCGGCGGCCTGGTCGGCGGTGTTCGCCGGGTCCAGCGGGGAGACCTCGCACGGGTTCAGCGTGATGCTGACGCTCTTCGCGCCGGCCGCGCGCAGCGCCCGCGCCGCCAGGCCGTGGCCGAGCAGCAGGTGGTGGACGGCCCGGAAGGCGGAGACCGGGTTCTGTACGCCCGGCGCGTGGATCCCCGACCCGTACCCGAGGTACGCCGAGCACCACGGCTCGTTCAGCGTGGTCCAGGTGGCGACCCGGTCCCCGAGGCGGCGGTAGACGACCTCGGCGTACTCGGCGAAAGCCTCGGCGGTGCTCCGGGCCGGCCAGCCACCCTGGTCCTCCAGGGTCTGCGGGAGATCCCAGTGGTAGAGCGTGACGACCGGGTCGATGCCCTTCCCGAGCAGTTCGTCGGTGAGCCGGTCGTAGAAGTCCAGGCCGCGGGTGTTCACCGGGCCGGTGCCGTCCGGGCGGATCCGGGACCAGGAGACCGAGTACCGGTACGACGCCAGGCCCAGCTCGGCCATGAGCGCCACGTCCTCGGCGTACCGGTGGTAGTGGTCGCACGCGACGTCGCCGGTGTGACCGGCGAAGACCTTTCCCGGCGTACGGCTGAAGGTGTCCCAGATGGACGGGCCGCGACCGTCCTCCCGTGCCGCGCCCTCGATCTGGTACGAGGCCGTGGCCGCACCCCAGACGAAGCCGTCGGGAAAGGTGATCCCCGCACGCGCCGGCTGAGCCGACGTGGACGTGACGGTTGCCGTCATGTCTTCACCGCTTCCTGTCTGCATGACTCGTTCTCTATATGGCTCCCCTGAACTTAACCGGTTCATCTCGTAAGCGGAACCGTCATACGGCTGTCATACGTTGGAAGCTTTCAACCGGTGCGGAGCGACTGCACCAATCGGGGGTCGCCGGTGAGGGCGAGCTGATCGAAGCGTTTGCGGCCCATCAGGGCGAGTTGCAGGTCGCTGGCGGTGCCGGTGGCCTTGGCGCGGGCGTGGTGGTCGTCGGTGTCCAGGATCGTGCCGGTGTCCAGCAGCGCGATGCCCGGACCGCGAAGACGGACGAACCACTCGTGTGCCGCGTCCGTGCCGACCAGGTGCACCACGCCGTGCAGGTCGGTCGGGCCGAGGCGCCGGCCGGCCGGAAGCCAGGTGTCCAGGATCTCGCTCACCCCGTCGGCGGCCAGCTTGGTCTCGATCGGGGTGGCCCGGCCGGCCGCGTTCTCCGTGTCCCAGCGGTGCACCGAGATCTCGTGGGCCATCCGCCGGTGCCAGAACCCGGCCCGCTTCGGCTGCGGCGCCCAGTTCCACGCCGGGATGTCCGGGTCGAGCGCCTCCAGCGTCTCGATCGTGCCGGTCAGCTCGCGCCGCAGGTGGTCCAGGGTCTCGGTCCACTCGCCGGCCGGCTCGGGATCGGCCGGGCGTTCGGCCGGGTGCTCGGTCGTGCCCCGGGTCACCGAGGCGCGGACCCAGCCGAGCATCGCGGTCACGTGCCCGGCCAGATCGGCGGTGGTCCATTCCGGGCAGGAGGCCACCGGCGTGTCCGGGCCGGTCTCGGAGACGGCGTCCCAGAGCGCGGGCCCGTCGGCGCGCAGCGCCGCTAGCCAGAAGTCCTTCGTCGCGTGCAACCTGTTCATCGCAGTCGTCTCCCGCTCGGCCGGACCGCCCATGAAGCTCCGCAGTGCTGAGCTTAGGGTGATTGCTGTGCCCGACGCATACGCCGATCATTCGACTGACACATACCCGTCTCCGGATCTTTCTCTGGCGGCGTACACGACGCTACGCCTCGGCGGGCCGGCCGGCACGCTGACGACGGCGGTCCACTCGGACGAAGCCGTCGCCGCGGTGCGGGCGGCGTCCGAGAGTGATCGCCCGCTGCTCGTCCTGGCCGGTGGCAGCAACGTGGTGATCGGCGACGAGGGCTTCCCCGGCGACGTGCTGGTGCTGCGCACCAGCGGGTTCGAGGTGGTCGAGGAGGATGAGGACCGGGTGGTGGTCCGGGTCGCGTCCGGCGAGCGCTGGGATTCCTTCGTGGCGTACGCCGTGGGCCGGGGATGGTCCGGCGTGGAGTGCCTGTCCGGGATCCCCGGGTCGGCGGGGGCGACTCCCATCCAGAACGTCGGCGCCTACGGCCAGGAGGTCGCGCACACCATCGTGGCGGTGCACGCGTACGACCGGGAGGCCGGCGAGGTGCGCGCGATGACGCCGCCGGAGTGCGCGTTCGGGTATCGCGCCAGCGTGTTCAAGCACAACGACCGGTTCCTGGTGCTCTCGGTCGACTTCCGGCTGGAGGTCTCGCCGGACTCCGCGCCGATCCGCTACGCCGAGCTCGCCCGGCAGCTGGGTGTCGAGGCCGGCGACCGGGTCCCGCTCGGCCAGGCCCGGGACACCGTGCTGAAGCTGCGGGCCGGCAAGGGCATGGTGCTCGACCCGGAGGACCGGGACACC
This sequence comes from Actinoplanes sp. NPDC051851, assembly GCF_040681165.1. Classification (NCBI taxonomy): domain Bacteria; kingdom Bacillati; phylum Actinomycetota; class Actinomycetes; order Micromonosporales; family Micromonosporaceae; genus Actinoplanes; species Actinoplanes sp. NPDC051851. The sequence continues at coordinate 103,601 of NZ_JBFAYF010000011.1, forward strand.
TGGTCGGTCGGCTCCTTCTTCACCAACCCGGTGGTCTCCGCCGGGAGCTTCGCCGAGCTGGCCGCGCGTGAGGAGATCCCGCACTGGCCCGCTCCGGACGGCACGGTGAAGATCCCGGCGGCCTGGCTGATCGAGCACGCCGGCTTCCCGAAGGGCTTCGCCGGCGCCGGGGTCTCCATCTCCACCAAGCACACGCTCGCGCTGACCAACCGCGGCGCCGGGACCACCACGGCGCTGCTGGACCTGGCCCGGGTGATCCGGGACGGGGTCCGGGAGCGCTTCGGCGTCGAGCTGCACCCGGAGCCGGTGCTGGTCAACTGCGAGCTGTGAACGCCGGCCACGGCCGGTGCGCAGGAGCTGCGAGCACCGGTCACGGGCGGTGCGGAGAACCGGTTCAGCGGTACCCGAACACCTGCGTGTAATAAGGAGTGCCGTCCGCGGCGTACGTGATGGCGGCGCCGATCGAGCGGGCCGCGCAGTTGAGGATGTTGGCCCGGTGCCCCGGGCTGTTCATCCATGCCTCCACCACCTGCTTGGCGGTCGGGTATCCCCAGGCGATGTTCTCCCCGGCGGGTGCACGGTACCCGGCCCGCTGGGTACGGGTGACGAAGGTGGAGCCGTCCCGCCAGACGTGGCTGAAGAGCCGGGTCCGGGCCATGTAGTAGCTCTGCTCCGTCGAGGCGACGTTGAGCTCGTGGTCCACGCTCACCTTGGGACAGCCGGCGGCCTTCCGCTCGTGGTTGGTCAGCCGGACCATCTGGCGGGTCAGCGTCTTGGTGGAGGCCTTCTCGGTCTCCGCCTCGGTGTCCGGCTCCGGGGTCACCGGCGCGGTGGGCGTCGTGGTGAGGGAGTCACCCGGTGGTGTCGTCGCCGTCTCGGTGGGTAGGACCTCGGCCGGGCGTACGGGTACCGCCGGTCCCTGGCCCAGTACCGCGGTGGGCAGGGCGAGCAGGGCGGGTGTAGCCGCGAGCAGGACCACGCGGCGTGCCACCTTTTCTAACACGGGTGCCTCCCGGTCACTTTCGTGCTGCGAATCGTCCAACAGGGATATCGGACCCTGTTGTACGTGTCGTGTCACAATTTTCTCGGAACGGGCGAAAAGGCCTACGCGGAATGGCAGTCTGAAGGGTCGCCCGGCCGGAGGGCGAATTTTCGGGCGTTGAGCGCTCGCGGCCGGATCCTTATCGATCCGCCCTGCCCAGAGGGGCTGGGCAGCTAGACTTTCACTGTCCGTAAATAGGCGATGACATCACGCTATGGTGTTTTTGCGCCTTTGAATTTCCCCCGTTCGCGGTCGCGCGGACGGTGCCAGGTAGGACACCGATTTCCCGGTGCGCACGAGCGTGCCCGGGGAAACGGCCGTGCCCGAATACGGGTGCGAGCACGGGTTGGGGGCAGGGTGAGTAAACGATGAGTCGCCTACTCGTGGTCGAGGACGATCCGGACATCGCACTCGCTCTGCGATTGCTGTTCAGCCGCGCCGGCTACGAGGTGGCGCACGCGGCCGACGGCCGTTCGGGGCTGAAGGAGGCGTACGCCGAGCACCCCGACCTGGTGGTGCTCGACGTCGGCCTGCCGGAGATGGACGGGTGGCAGGTGCTGGAGCGGCTGCGGGACGTCTCGGACGTGCCGGTGCTGGTCCTGACCGCGCACGGCCAGGAGGCGGAGAAGGTGCGCGGCCTGCGCGGCGGCGCCGACGACTACCTCACCAAGCCGTTCGCGAACAACGAGTTGCTGGCCCGGGTCGAGGCGCTGCTGCGCCGCTCGTCCAACGGGCAGAGCAGTTGGGCGAGCCAGATCTACGACGACGGGCTGGTGCACCTCGACCCGACCAAGCGCCGGGTGTACGTCAAGGGCGAGGAGAAGCGGCTCACACCGACCGAGTTCCGCCTGCTCAACGCGCTGGTGCGGCACGCCGGCGCGGTGCTCTCCCCGAACCAGCTGCTGACCCAGGCGTGGGACGACCCGACCGGTATCGGCCAGGAACGGGTCAAGTTCGCCGTGCTGCGGCTGCGTCGCAAGCTGGGCTGGTCCGATCCGGACGAATCGCCCATCGAGTCCGTGCGTGGTTTCGGATACCGCTACCGCCGACCCGGCGGAGAGGGCTGATTCCGGCGTACCGGGCGATCTTCTCAGTTGGTGCCCGCAGGGGTCGATGAGGGCTGTGAAGCCGAGCAGCAGGAGGAGTTGACGTGGAAGACCTTGGCGAGATCGTCGGCGAATTCCTGATGGAGTCCCACGAGAACCTGGACCAGATCGACCGGGACCTCGTCAGCCTCGAACAGGAACCGGGGTCGCGTGACCTGATCTCCCGTATCTTCCGGGCGATCCACACGATCAAGGGCACCAGTGGGTTCCTCGCGTTCTCCCGCCTGGAGAAGCTGGCCCACGCCGGTGAATCGCTGCTCTCCCGCCTCCGGGACGGCGTCCAGCCGGTCACACCGGAGACGATCACCGTACTGCTGCTCTGTATCGACGGCGTCCGTTCGCTGCTCTCCTCCATCGAGGAGAAGGGCAGTGAGGACGAGGTCGACATCGACAGCATGATCGTACGGATCAAGGCGCAGATGGACGCGCCGTCGGACGGTGCCGCGGCCGCCCCGGCAGCGGCTCCGGCCGCACCCGCCGCGGAGGCCACCGAGGCCGCGGAGACGCCGGTGACCGTCGAGGCGGAGCCGGTGGCCGTCCGCCCGGCGCCGGAGCCGGTCGCCGAGCAGCGCCAGCCGCTCGGCCAGATCCTGGTCGACGCCGGCGCGGCGCAGACCACCGACGTCAGTTCGGCGCTCCAGCAGCAGATCGAGGGCGACGAGCGCAAGCTCGGCACGATCCTGCTCGACGAGGGCAAGGCGCAGCCGGCCGCGGTCAGCGAGGCGCTGCAGTCCCAGGCCCCGAAGCGGAGCATCGCGGACAGCGCGATCCGTGTCGACGTCGACCTGCTGGACACCCTGCTGAACATGGTCGGCGAGCTGGTGCTCGCCCGGAACCAGCTGGTCCGGGGCGTGATGGAGATCGGTGACTCCGGCCTGGTCCGCAGCGCCCAGCGGCTCGGCATGATCACCAGTGAGCTGCAAGAGGGCATCATGAAGACCCGGATGCAGCCCATCGAGCACATCTGGTCCAAGCTGCCCCGAGTCGTCCGGGACCTGAGCAACTCGCTCGGCAAGCAGGTCGAGCTGGTCATGCAGGGCAAGGAGACCGAGCTCGACCGGAGCCTGCTGGAGGCGGTCAAGGACCCGCTGACCCACCTGGTCCGCAACGCGGTGGACCACGGCATCGAGGACCCGGAACGCCGGGCCGCCAGCGGCAAGGGGCCGATCGGCACGCTGACCCTGCGCGCGTACCACGAGGGTGGGCACGTCGCGGTCGAGGTCGCGGACGACGGCGCCGGCCTGAACGTCGAGCGGATCGCGCAGAAGGCCGTGGAGAACGGGCTGCTCCGGGCGGAGCAGGTGCCGAACATGGACAAGCGCGACATCATGGCGATGGTCTTCCAGCCCGGCTTCTCCACCGCGGCGAAGGTCACCAACGTCTCCGGGCGCGGCGTCGGCATGGACGTGGTGAAGACCAACATCGAGAACATCGGCGGCGCGGTCAGCGTCGACTCGACGCCGGGTGAGGGCACCGTCTGGCGGCTCACCATCCCGCTGACGCTCGCCATCATCCAGGCGCTCACCGTCGACTGCGGCGATCAGCGGTACGTCGTACCCCAGGTGGCCGTCCTCGAACTGGTCTTCATCGACGGCAAGACCACCAAGGTCGAGTACGCCTCCGGCGCGCCCGTCTACCGCCTGCGCGGCAAGTTGCTCCCGCTGGTCCGGCTGGACCGGGCGCTCGGCTTCGACGTCGGTGGTGACCAGGGCGTCTACATCATGGTGCTGCAGGCCGACGGCCGGCGGTTCGGCCTGGTCGTGGACCGGGTGCTGAACACCGAGGAGGTCGTGGTCAAGGCGCTCAACTCCCGGCTCAAGGACATCGGGATGTACGCCGGCGCCACCATCCTCGGCGACGGCAAGGTGGGCCTGATCCTGGACGTCTCCTCGCTGGCCCGCCGGTCGCACCTGGCCGTCGACTCGGAGCGGGAGAACCTCGTCGAGAAGCCCACGACGGGCGGCGGCGGTACGGAGCGCCTGCTGGTCACCGCGGTCGGCGAGCGCCGGGTGGCGATCCCGCTGGACACCGTGACCCGCCTCGAGGAGTTCCCCCGGGACCGCCTCGAACACGCCGGCTCCCGCGAGGTGGTGCAGTACCGCGGGCAGATCCTGCCCCTGGTCCGGCTCTCCCACCTGCTCGGGGCGTACGGCGAGGAGCTGGAGGGGGACACCGTCTCGGTGGTCGTCTACAGCGAGGGCGGCCGGAGCGTGGCGCTGGTGGTCGACCGGATCGTGGACATCGCGGAGAACTCGACGACCGCGCGCCGGGACGCCGACGAGGACGGCCTGGTCGGCACCGCGGTGATCCAGCAACGGGTCACCGAGCTGCTCGACGTGCGCCGGGCGATCCTCGCCGCGGACCCGAACTTCTACAACGACGAGGTCGACGACATGCTGGTGGAGGCCTGACATGGCGAGTCGGCAGTTCGCCACCTTCGAGGTGGACGGGCAGCTCTTCGGGGTCGAGGTGCACACCGTCCAGGAGGTGCTCTCGTACAACGAATACACCCCGGTGCCGCTGGCGCCCCCGGCGGTGGGCGGCCTCTTCAACCTGCGGGGCCAGGTGATCGCGGCGGTCGACCTGCGGGTGCAGCTCGGCCTCGCGCGCCAGGCGCTCCAGGGCCCGGTCATGAACGTCATCCTGCGGGGCGACGGCGAGCCGGTCAGCCTGCTGGTCGACAAGATCGGCGAGGTGGTCGACCTGGACGACGAGCGGTTCGAGCCGCCACCGGACACGCTCAGCGGGCCCACCCGCGAGCTGGTGGTCGGCACGTTCAAGCTCGACGGGCGGTTGATGCTGGCTCTCGACGTCAATCAGGCCGTCGACACTTACCGCGCCACCACCTGATGTACAGCCTGGTCAGCGCCCCCGTACTGGGCTTCGACCTGACCCGCCTGGCCGGCGGGCCGGCCGCGGCCGAGGTGGTGCTGCGCGCCCTTCGGCTCCAGCGGGAGGACCTCACCGTGCTCGCCGAGCGGCTCCCGGACGAAGACGTCCGGGGCCCGCTCTGGGTCGAGGTGGAGAGCGCCGCCCGCCGGATGCCGAACCTCAAGGGCATGGCGAAGGACGACCCGGCCGGAAACCTCGCATTGGTCGAGCGGGCGCCGATCGGATCGGTGGACGCGCTGCTCACCTGCCTGCGCTACGACGTGATGGCGTGGACCTGGGAGGGCACCGGACGGGCCGCCCGGCAGACCGAGGAGGCGGCCGGGGCGACCGCGCTGCTCTGCGACGCGGCCGTGGCCAGCTACCTGCGCGAGGTGCTGGACGAGGAGTCCCGTCGCAAACTCGGCGCGGGCTGGGTGGCCGCGGTCCGTAAGCTGCCCGCCACCGCGCCGATCGATCTCGGACCGCACCACTACACGGTCTCCGCGCTCCTCGACAAGCTGCGCACGCTGCGGCCGGAGGACCGGCAACGGGTGGCCACGGCCGCCGACGACGCCCGGCGCAACACGGCCGGGTGGTCGCCCGCGGTGCACTCCGCGTCCTGGGCGGCGTACCTGTCGGACCGGGTCCGCACCGCGGCGGCGGCACAGATGCTGCTGGTGCAGGCGGTGGACACCGCCGAGATCTCGCTGGCCGACCGGGCCGGCGGGGTCTGGAACATGCTCTCCGGCGCCGTTCAGGCGCTGGTGGTACGCGATCTGCTGGACACCTCCACGGCTCACCGGCTCCTAGCGCCGGTGGTCGCTGCACTCGGTCCGGCCTGGCTCGGTTGAAGGGAGTGGTCGAATGATCTCGGTTCTCGTCGTCGACGATTCCGTGGTGGTCCGTCGGCTGATCGTCGACGCTCTCGGAGAGGCACCCGGCATTCAGGTGGTCGGCACCGCGGCGAACGGCCTCCTGGCCCAGGCCAAGATCGACCAGCTGAAGCCCGACGTGGTCACCATGGACATCGAGATGCCGCAGATGGACGGCATCGAGGCGGTGCGCGAGCTGCGCAAGCGGCACGCGAGCCTTCCGGTGATCATGTTCAGCACGCTGTCGGCGGCGGGTGCCTCGGCGACCCTGGAGGCCCTCTCCGCGGGAGCCACGGACTACGTCACGAAGCCGAGCAACGTGGGCTCGGTGCAGCAGTCGATCGCGGCCGTACGGGAGCAGCTCGTACCCAAGATCCAGGCGCTCGGCGGGCGGCGCAGGCCGCCTCCCGCGGCGCCGCCCCGGGGCCCGGCCCCGACCGCCGGGCTGCGGCCCGGCGCCGTACCGACCCGGCCCGGCCTGCCACCGGCGGGGGCCGCCCGGCCCGCGCCGATGGGCGCGCCACCGGCCCGCCCGGCGGCCAAGCGCGCGCCCGGCGGCCGGATCGACATCCTCGCGATCGGCTCCTCGACCGGCGGACCGGACGCGCTCACCAAGGTGCTGCTCGGGCTGCCGACCGATCTGCCGGTGCCGGTCGTGATCACTCAGCACATGCCGCCGGTCTTCACCAAGATGTTCGCCGAACGGCTGGATCGGGCCACCCCGCTGAAGGTGGTCGAGGCGGGCGAGGGCATGGAGCTCACGCCCGGAACGGTCTACATCGCCCCGGGCGACCGGCACCTGATCTTCGTACGCAAGGGGACGGCGACGCTGACCCAGCTCAACAACGGACCACAAGAGAACTCCTGCCGGCCCGCCGTGGACGTGATGTTCCGGTCGGTGGCGGCGCTGTATGGCGCATCAGCCTTCGCGGCGGTGCTCACCGGAATGGGACAAGACGGACGGGGTGGTGCGAAAGTGCTACGAGACTCGGGCGCCGAGATACTGGCACAGGATGAGGCGAGCTCGGTGGTCTGGGGAATGCCCGGCGCCGTGGTCGGTGCGGGACTGGCGGACGAGATCCTGCCGTTGGACCGGATCGCGGGTGCCCTCGTGAACCGGGTGCGGGTGGGCCGGGCGGCGGCGGTGGCCCGATGACCCTGTCGCAAGGCGAGTTCACCTTCATCGCCAACATGGTGCGGCGCGAGGCGTCGATCGTGCTGGCCCCCGGCAAGGAGTACCTGGTCGAGGCGCGGCTGATCCCGGTCGCCCGCGCGGTCGGGTCACCCAACGTCAACGAGTTCATCGCGGAGCTGCAGAAGCGGCCCAACCCTCAGCACCAGCGAAAGATCATCGACGCGCTCACCACCAACGAGACGTCGTTCTTCCGGGACCGGGAGCCGTTCTCCGCGCTCACCGACGTGGTGCTGCCGGAGCTGATCAAGTCGCGGGCGTCCCAGCGCAAGCTCCGCTTCTGGTCGGCGGCGAGCTCCAGCGGGCAGGAGGCGTACAGCCTCGCCATCACGCTGCAGGAGGCCCTGCCGGCGGGCTGGACCTTCGAGATCAACGGCACCGACATCTCCACAGCGATGGTCGAGCGGGCGCAGAAGGCCGAGTACAGCCAGGTCGAGGTGAACCGCGGCCTGGCCGCCACCCAGCTGGTGCAGTACTTCGAGCGGGCCGGCGCGCACTGGCGGATCATCCCGACACTGCGCCGGAACGTCACGTTCAAGCACATGAGCCTGACCGCGCCCTTCCCTCCGATGCAGCCGTACGACGTGATCTTCCTGCGCAACGTGCTGATCTATTTCGACGTCGCCACCAAGCGTCAGGTGCTGCAGAACGCGGCCAAGATCCTCCGGCCGGACGGCTGGCTCTTCCTCGGGGCAGCCGAGACGACGATCGGGATCGACGACAACTACGAGCGGGTGGCCGCAGGCCGTACCTCCGCCTACCGAACCCGTAATGCGGTGCCCGCGGGCACCGGAAGGAGGGGATGACGCCGATGCGCGCCATGGTGATCGACGACTCGCGCGCGATGCGCATGATCCTCAAGCGCATCGTCACGAAGCTCAATTTCGAGGCGGTGGAGGCCGGCGACGGCAAGGAGGCGCTGGACCGGCTCGCCGAACTGACCGAGGTGCCGGAACTGGCCCTCATCGACTGGAACATGCCCAACATGAACGGGCTCGAGTTCGTCATGAAGGTCCGGGCCGACCCGCGGCTGCGCGAGATGACCCTGGTGATGGTCACCACCGAGAGCGAACAGAGCCAGATCGTCCGAGCGCTCGCCGCGGGCGCCCACGAGTACGTGATCAAGCCCTTCACCGAGGGCGCCATGATCGAAAAGCTGGCCCTGCTGGGCCTCGTCCCGACCGGAGCGAACTCATGAGTGTCGAAGTCGAGGTCAACGAGAGCGACCTCGCCGAGATGGTGGAACAGGTATGGGAGTCATATCTGGATCCCGAGGGCATCAGCCCTCTGATACCGACGTACGACGAGAATCAGCCCTCCGAGGTGCACTCGTCGGTCTCCATAACCGGATCCTGGAGTGGGCACATCGTGTACTCCTCCTCCCGCGCCGCGGCCCAGCGTGCCGCGGCCGCCTTCCTCGCCATGGAGATGGAGGAGGTGAGCGAGGAGGACATCTCGGACACGCTCGGTGAACTGGCGAACATCGTCGGCGGCAACGTCAAGGCGATGCTCCCCCCGGGCGCGCAGTTGTCGCTCCCACAGGTTGTGCTCGCGCCGGAGGCCTCGGCGCGCTATCCGAACACCGAACGCATCAGCGGCGTCTACGGCCTGTGGGAAGGCGAACCGGTGTCGATTTCGATGTGGCAGAGCAACACCGAGACGAAGGAGGAGGGTGCATGAAGATCCTCATCGCCGACGACAGCCGGGTGATGCGGCAGATCGTGGTCCGGACCCTGCGGCAGGCGGGCTTCGACGACCACACCCTGGTCGAGGCCGCGGACGGCCAACAGGCGTTCGACATGGTCAACGACGAGAAACCGGACCTGGTCATCTCGGACTGGAACATGCCCCACATGACGGGCATCGACGTGCTGCGTCAGCTGCGTGCGGCCGGCAATCAGGTCAAGTTCGGCTTCGTCACCTCCGAGTCGACCCCGGAGATGAAGACCGCCGCCGAAGCCGCGGGCGCCGCCTTCTTCATCGTCAAACCCTTCACCGCTGAGCGATTCGACGAAGTTTTCGCTCCTATTTTGGGATGATTACGACATGTCAGACGTCTCGGTTCTTCCCGGCTCACTAGCCGTACGCAATCTGTTCGAGGATCTTCTGGGCCGTGAGGTGACGGTCAGCCCCGGCGACCCCCTCAGCGCGGACGAGGTCAAGACCGCCACGGTCGCGATCTTCACGGACGCCGGCCAGAAGATCTACGCGGCGATGGGCATGCAGCTCAGTCTCGCCGCGAACGCCGGCGCCGCACTCGGTCTGCTCCCGCCCGGCGCGGCCGAGGACAGCATCGACGAGAAGCAGCTCTTCCCGAACCTGGCGGAGAACGTCTTCGAGCTGTTCAACGTCTTCACCAGCCTCCTCAACAAGGAGGGATCGCCGCACATCAAGCTCTATCAGGTGATCTACCCGGGCATGGAGTTGCCGAACGACGCCCGCGCCATCCTGCTGGCACTCGGCCGGCGACTCGACCTGATGTGTGAGGTCAGCCGGTACGGCAAGGGCAAGCTCAGCCTCTCGCTCGCGCCCTGAGCCCCGGCTTCTCCGCGCTGCGGAAAGCGCGGCACAACCGAAGAGTCCCCATTGCGGGCCCGCCGATAGTCGGCGGGCCCGCAGGCATTTTTGGCGCTAAGCAAATCCGCACCCGGGCCGAACCTTAGGTTGAGCTTTCTACGGGACAGGAGAAGTCCATGACCTCACCGATCTCCGGAATGAACAGTCCTGCGGGTGCCGAGGCGGCCGCCGCCGCGGCCGCCGCGAAGAGCAAAGCCGCGGACGACCTGAAAAAGGGTAAGGATCTCGGCGACAAGGACACGTTCATGAAGCTGCTGGTCGCTCAGCTCAAGTACCAGGACCCGTCGAATCCGGCGGACTCCACCCAGTTCCTGGCGCAGACCGCGCAGTTCACGCAGGTCGAGAAGCTCGAAGACATGATCAGCATGATGAAGGCGCAACGCATGATCGGCGCCAGCGACCTGGTCGGCAAGACGGTCACGTACATGGACCAGACCGGCGCGACGCAGACCGGAGTCGTCGGCTCCGCGAAGCTCAACGGAGACAGCGAACCGACGCTCAGGGTCGGGAACACGGATGTAGAGCTGTCCAAGGTCACGGAGATTAAGACCACGACTCAGCAGTAAACCTCGTGTGTTCCCCGTTTCCCTTACCGCGAAGGATCCTTTTCCATGCTGCGTTCTCTCTACTCCGGTATCAGTGGCCTGCACGCGCATCAGCAGATGATGGATGTCACCGGTAACAACATCGCGAACGTCAACACCGCCGGTTACAAGGCCTCGAGCGTGCAGTTCAACGACACGCTGAGCCAGATGATCGGCGCCGCGGGCTCGCCGCAGGACGGCCAGGCGGGCACCAACCCGGCGCAGGTCGGTCTCGGCGTCCGGGTCGCCGGCATCACCCAGAACTTCAGCCAGGGCTCGGCGCAGACCACCGGCAAGTCCGGCGACATGATGATCCAGGGCGACGGCTTCTTCATCACCCGCAGCGGCGGGGAGGACCTCTACACCCGGGCCGGCTCGTTCTTCTTCGACGCGAACGGCCTGCTCACCAACGCCACCGGCGAGCCGGTGCAGGGCTGGACCGCGGATACCGACGGCAACGTCAACTCGGCCGCCAAACCGGGCGACATCACCATGCCGCTGGGCAGCACCATCCCGCCGCAGGAGACGTCGACCATCACGCTGAAGGGGAACCTGACCAGCGACCCGATCGACATGACCGACGCCACGAAGGTCAACTACACGATTCCGGTCAAGGTCTACGACGAACTCGGGGCGCCGAGCACCCAGATCGTCAACTTCCAGCGCCAGTCCGGCGGCGGCTACAAGGTCTACATGCCGTGGGACTCGACCACCAACACCGGCACCGAGGTCACCGGCACCCCGGTGACGCTCGACGGCACCACGTACAACAACACCGACCCGTTCGACTTCACCAGCGGCAAGCCGAACGAGACCAAGATCGGTATTCCGGCGTACACCGACGCGGCCGGGGTGGAGCACCACGGCTTCGTCATCGACGCCACCGACATCACGCACTACTCCGGCAACAGCGACGGCCGGGTCTTCGACACCAACGGCTACTCGGCCGGCGCCCTGACCTCGCTCTCGTACACCGTCTCGGACACCGGCGAGATCATCGGCGTGTACAGCAACGGCTTGAAGAAAACGCTGGGCCAGGTCGCCATGGCGACCTTCAAGAACGTGAACGGCCTGGAGAAGGTCGGCAACTCGATGTACCGGTCCACCAACAACTCCGGGTACGCCCAGGTGGGCGAGCCCGGCAGCGCCGGCATGGGCCAGGTCATCAGCGGCGCGCTGGAGATGTCGAACGTCGACCTGGCACAGGAGTTCACCAACCTGGTGGTCGCCCAGCGCGGCTTCCAGGCGAACTCGCGGGTCATCACCACCTCCGACGAGCTACTCCAGGAGCTCGTCAGCATGAAGCGCTAGCAGTAGGCGCGGTCCCGGCCGGCGGCCGGGGCAGGCTCGGTGCCTGCCCCGGCCGCCGTCGCGTCGGTGGCGGGAAAACGGCCGGAAGAAAGAACGGTCGCACCCGTATGGCGACCGGTTCGATCTCATCGGCAACCGGGATCGCGCCGAAATACACGGTGAAGGGCCACGGAGGGCCCACCAGCCAAGAACCAACCAAGGACGGACATCAAGTGATCCTCGTAACCCGCATCAATGGTGCCGTGTTCGCCCTGAACCCCGATCTCGTCGAGCGCGTGGACTGCACGCCGGACACGGTCGTAACGCTGGTGGACGGCACCAAGTACGTCATTGCCGAGTCGGTACCGGAGTTCATCGACTCGGTGCGCCACTACCGCGCCTCGCTCATCGCCCAGGCGAGTCGTATTGAGCCCGAGCCCACCATGACCCCTGTCTCGTCCTCCCACGACGAGCTCGACGCCAAGGTGCTCCCGCTGCACCGGAAGGACCGCTGACCATGGATATCTCAAGCATTGTCGGAGTCGTCGCCGCCCTGGCGATCATCTTCACGGTTCAGATCCTGGACGGCGGTTCGCCCTCCCACATTCTGCTCTTCCCCTCGATGCTGCTGGTGTTCGGTGGAGCGTTCTGCGCCGCCATGGCCGGTGGTGTCCTGAAGGACGCCACGAGCATCGGCAAGGTGCTCGGCAAGGCCTTCACCGCGAAGGTCACCCCGCCCACCCAGCTGCTGGACAGCATCGTCAAGCTGGCCGAGCGGGCGCGCCGCGAGGGCCTGCTGGCCCTGGAGGACGCGGTCAAGACGGTCGAGCACCCCTTCCTCAAGCGGGGTCTGCAGCTGGCCATCGACGGCACCGACCCGGACGAGCTGCACGACGTGCTGCACGCCGAGGTGGCGGCGAAGAAGAAGGCCGACAAGGCCGGCTCCAAGTTCTTCGAGAACATGGGCGGTTACGCCCCGACGATCGGCATCATCGGCACGGTCATGGGTCTGGTGCACGTGCTCTCGAACCTGAGCGACGCCGAGTCGCTCGGTGAGCCGATCTCCGCGGCCTTCGTCGCGACCCTCTGGGGCGTGCTGAGCGCGAACGTCATCTTCCTGCCGATGGGTGCCCGGCTCACCCGCCTGAGCGCCATCGAGGCGGAGGAGATGGAGCTGGTCATCGACGGTGTCCTGGCCATCCAGGCCGGCTCGAACCCGCGTCTGGTCGCCCAGAAGCTCCGCAGCATGCTCCCCCCGGACGAGATGAAGAAGGCTGAGGCTTCGGCCTCCTCGAAGAAGGCGGCTTGATCTAAATGAGTGCAGCAGGGGGAGGCGGCCGCCGGAAGAAGGGCGGTCACGAGGAGCACGAAGAGCACGTCAATCACGAGCGCTGGCTGGTGTCGTACGCCGACATGCTGACCCTGCTGTTCGTACTGTTCGTGGTTCTCTTCTCGATGAGTGACGTCAACAAGAAGAAGTTCGCCGAGCTCGCCTCGGGCCTGTCCGCCGGCTTCGGCGCCGACAGCGCGGCCTTCTCGGGCCAGTCGGCGCCGCTCGACGGCTCGGCGAACACCGCTCAGATCGTGCAGATCGACGCCGGGTCCAACCCCGGCGACGGCAGCTCCGGCACGGTGGGGATGAAGTCCGAGGCGCAGGAGGCGGTCAAGCGGGCCGTCCTCGCCGAGTCCCGCAAGACCGCTTCGAAGAACGCCCAGGCGGCCACCGCCGAGGCGGAGAACCTCAAGGCGATCGAGAACAAGATCGCCGACGCGCTCGACAAGCAGGGCCTGCTCGACAGCGCGAAGTTCACCATCGACCAGCGCGGCCTGGTGGTCACCGTGGTGACCAACGAGGTGGTCTTCGCCGGCGACCGGGCGGACCTCCGCTCGGGCGGCCGGAAGATCCTCAACGCCATCGTGCCGACGATCGCCAAGCTGTCGAACAACATCGAGGTGGACGGCAACACCAACCAGCTCAAGTCCAAGACCAAGTACTACCCGAGCGGCTGGGAACTCTCCGCCGCGCGTGCCTCGACGGTGGTCCGGTACTTCACGGACCACGGCATCGTGAAGAAGCGTCTCAGCGCGGTGGGCTTCTCCGACACCAAGCCGCTGATCGACCCGTCCGACCCTCGCTCGATCACGATGAACCGCCGGGTGGACGTCGTCGTCCTGACCCAGCTCACGGCCGACCAGGCGGCTCTGCTGCCCGCGGCGGCCGGCTCCGACGCGAAGCTGCACACCGGTCAGACCTCGGCCGAGGCCACGGCCGAGAGCAGCACCAGCACGACGAGCTCGACCAGTACGACCACGACCGATTCCAGCACGTCGACGACGCACGAGTGAGCGGGGGAAAATAGAGATGGCTGACGAGAAGGACGCTGCCGCCGCCGAGGCGCCCAAGAAGTCCAAGAAGATGCTCTTCATCATCATCGGTGTCGCGCTGCTGGTGCTCGGTGGTGGTGGGGCCGGAGCCTTCTTCCTGCTCAAGGGGGACACCGCCGAGGCCGCGCCGAAGAAGGGCATCGTGACGGCGATCGACAACACCATCACGGTCAACCTGGCCGACAGCCACTACCTGAAGCTGGGCTTCGCCCTCCAGCAGACCGAGGACACCGGCAGCGAGGCGGTCGACGTCAACGAGGCGCTGAACCTCGCGATCGACCAGTACACCGGCATGACGGTCGAGGTGCTGGAGACCGAGAAGGGCCGGGACGCCGCCAAGGAGGCGCTCCTGGAGAAGATCAAGGAGGCCTACACGGTCGACGGCACCCTGGAGGTCATGGACATCTATTACACCTCCTTCGTGACCCAGTAAGACGACCCGGCAGGACTGATCGGCGGATGGGCGGGCTCCCTCGGGAGACCCGCCCATATCGCGTATGAGGAGCAAAAACGGCCCCGGGGCTCAGCGGTTCGCGAAGTCAGCCGATCAGGACGACGTGACCACCGCCGCACGTTCCCCGGGCAAGATGTCGCGCCGCGGCCAGGGCGGAGGGCCGGCGCCGTACGACTTCCGCCGCCCGATCAAGCTCTCCCGCGAGCACGTCCGCACGTTGCAGATCGCCTTCGAGACGTACGCCCGCAGCTGCGGAACCCTGCTGACCACCCGGCTGCGTGCGGTCAGCAACGTCTCGCTCATCTCGATCGAGCAGCTGAACTACGACGAGTACGTCGCCTCGCTCGCCAACCCCACGATCATCGGGGTGGTGACGCTGGACCCGCTGCCCGGCACGGTGCTCATCGAGATCGCCCAGTCCGCGGTGATGACCGCGATCGATCACATGCTCGGCGGGCCCGGCGGATCCCAGCCGGAGCGGCCGCTGACCGAGGTCGAGATGCCGCTGCTGCGCGGCCTGATCGAGCGGATGCTCGGCGAACTGCGCTACGGCTTCGAGAGCCTGGTCGACATCACCCCGCACCTCAAGGAGATCGAGTACAACGCGCAGTTCCTCCGCGCGCACGCTCCCGGTGACGCGGTGGTGGTGGCCTCGTTCGAGACCAAGATCGGCGCCGAGGAGTGCATCTCGACGATCTGCCTGCCCTTCAACACCATCCTCCCGGTGCTCTCCAAGACCGAGACGATCGTGCTCAGCGCGGCCGAACGGCAGGCCAAGGACCGGTCGCTGCGCAACCTCACCGCCGGACTTTCCGCGGCTCCGATCGACGTAGCAGTGCGATTCCAGCCCATTCGGATGCGTACCGATGACATCGTGGATCTACGTCCGGGTGACGTCGTGCCGCTGGGGCATCCGACCAGCCGGCCGTTGGAGGTGACCGTGAACGACATCGTTTTCGCGCATGCCGTTCCCGGTAATCAGGGCGCGCGGCTCGCCTGTCTGGTCGTGCCGTCGCCCAACGAGAACTCGCCCAAGGAGTCTGGCCGCTCATGACCGCCCCCACCATCACCGCGCCGCAGCTGGCCCTCGCCCGGAACGCCGCCGAGGCAGCACTGGCCGTCCTTCCCACCAGCCGGGCCCTGGCCGCCGCCGATCCGGTCTCTCCCGACGCGACGGTGATCGAGGGACAGGCGATCACCGCGAAGTTCAGCGGCGCGGCCGCCGGCGAGGTCGTCGTGGTGGTCGGCCAGGACCTGGCGGACGCGCTCAAGGAGAGCCCGCTCGGCGAGCTGGACCTGACCGCGGCGGTCCGCCCGGCGCTGGAGGCCGCCTCCCGGGTGTTCGGGCCGGTGGTGCTCGACCCCGGCGTGGTGATGGAACCGGGGGTCGCGCTCAGCGCGCTGGCCGCCAAGGAGGGCTCGGTTGCGATCCCGCTGCGGGACGACGAGGACGTCCGCGCGGTGATCGCCCTCGCCCTGAATCCGTGGCCCGGCGAGGAGAGCGGGACGGCCGAGGTGGCGCCGCGGGTGGCGCCGACGGTCTCGTTCCGCGGCGGGCTGGACATGCTGCACGACGTCGAGATGGAGGTCTCGGCCGAGCTGGGGCGTACCCGGATGAGCGTCCGGGAACTGCTCTCGCTCACCCCGGGCGCGATCGTCGAGCTGGACCGGGCGGCCGGAAGTCCGGCGGATCTGCTGGTCAACGGGCGGCTGATCGCCCGGGGTGAGGTGGTCGTGGTGGACGAGAACTTCGGTATCCGGATCACCGAGATCGTCTCGCCGGGCACCGAGCGGGAGTAGCCGAGGTGTTGCAGCTGGTCGTCAAGGTCGCCTTCTCGCTGCTGGTGGTCCTGTTCATGCTGTGGGGCCTGGCCCGGGCACTGCGGCGGCCGTTCGGCGGGCGGGGGAACGGGCCGGTGACGGTGCTGACCCGCCAGCCGCTCAGCCGGGGGTCGTCGGTGGCGGTGGTCCGGGTGGCCGACCGGGCGTTCGTGCTCGGCATCACCGACCAGCAGATCAACCTGATCGGCGAGACCGAGCTGGACGCCTTCGAGGTGGAGCCGCCGGAGCACCGGGACCACTTGGTGGTGGTCGAGCCGGACCAGCTGATCCCGGCCACCGACGAACTGCCCGGGCGGCATCCGGCCAGTGAGCCGCCCCTGGTGGAGGAGCCGACCTTCGCGGACCGGCTGCACGGCGAGTCACCGCTCTCCCCGAAGCACTGGGGGGACACCCTGGATTTCCTGCGCGATCGAACGACGAGGCGATAGGTGCCATGTCCGACTGCACCGAGCAGCACCCAGCCGTGGTAACCGACGGCATCGCACGCGAGGGCCAGAAGGAGATGGCCGGTCGAACAGTGCGGCGCGCGATCCTGTTACTGATGGCGGTTGCCGGACTGGGACTGTCGCTGCCGGCTCCGGCCACGGCGGGCCCGCCGGCGGACACGGCCGTCGTTCAGGAGCGCGGGGCTCCGGTCGTACGGGAGAAGCTCGAAAAGCCTGTGGCACTGCCGCAGGCACCGAAGCCGACGCCGCCGAGCATCAACCTCAACGTCAACGGGACGAATCCGGACGGGAGCAAACCGGCCTCGTCGCTGGTGATCGTTCTCGGTCTGACGGCGCTCTCGGTGGCGCCGGCCGTGCTGCTGCTCTGCACGTGTTTCACCAAGGTCTTCATGGTCCTCGGGATCACCCGCAACGCGCTCGGCCTGACCAGCATGCCGCCGAACCAGGTGATCGCCGGGCTGGCGCTCTTCCTGAGCCTTTTCATCATGGGACCGACGGTCTCGAAGATGAACGACGTGGGCGTGCAGCCCTACCTGCGCGGCGACAAGACCCAGTCGCAGGCCTACAGGGACGGCGTGAAGCCGCTGCGCGAGTTCATGTACACCACCACCCGGCCGGACGAGCTGGCCCTGCTGATCAAGGTCTCCGGCGAGAAGCAGCCGGCGAACAAGGACGCGGTACCGCTGACCACACTGGTACCGGCCTTCGTCCTCTCCGAGCTGCGCGCCGCGTTCATCATCGGGTTCGTCATCTTCATCCCGTTCCTGATCATCGACCTGGTGATCTCCGCGTCGCTGATGTCGCTGGGCATGATGATGCTGCCCCCGGTGACGGTGGCGCTCCCGTTCAAACTGCTGCTCTTCGTGCTGGTCAACGGCTGGGGGCTGATCATCACGGCGCTGGTCGGCTCGTACCGATGAGGTTCGAGGTCCCGATCGCCGAGCTGATGGCGATCATGATGGGGGCGGTCCGGGCCGGCGCGTGGATGGCGCTCTGCCCGCCGTTCAACTCCCGGCTGATCCCGGCCCAGGTCAAGGCGCTGCTCTCGGTCGGGCTGGCGCTGCCGATGGCGCCGTACCTGCGCGGCTCGATGCCCTCGCTGCAGACCGCGGACATCATCTTCTGCGTGGCGATGCAGGTCTTCGTCGGCGCCGGGCTGGGCTTCCTGACCGCCCTGCTCTTCGCCGCGCTGCAGGCCGCCGGCGACCTGCTCGACCTCTTCGGCGGCTTCACGCTGGCGATGGCGTACGACCCGCTGGGCATGAGCCAGAGCTCGATCTTCGGCCGGTTCTACAACCTGGTCGCCACCACGATCCTCTTCGCCAGCGACGCGCACCAGCTGATCCTGCGGGGGTTCCTGCAGAGCTACAAGACGCTGCCGCTGAACGCGACCTTCACGCTGGAGACGTTCAGCCGGCTGCTGCTGCGTGGACTGGGCGAGATGTTCCTGGCCGCGCTGCAGATCGCCGGCCCGCTGATCTGCGTGCTCTTCCTGGCCGACGTGTCGCTCGGCCTGCTGAACCGGGTGGCGCCCGCGCTCAACGCGTTCCAGCTCGGCTTCCCCGTCAAGATCCTTCTGGTGGTGACGCTCTCCGGGCTCGCCATCGCGGCGCTACCCGCCGTACTGCACACCCTGGTGGAGAAGTCGGTCAACCTGGTGGTCCAGCTCAGCGGCGGCTGAGCTCTCGGGGAGGGGGTGGGCATGTCCGGCGAGAAGACCGAACAACCGACTCAACAGCGGCTCAAGAAGGCGAAGAAGGAGGGTCAGTTCGCCAAGACCCCGGACCTCGGCGCCTGGTTCGGGATGCTCGCCGCCAGCCTCCTGCTGCCCCGCGTCCTCACCGAGACCATGGACCACTCCCGGGAGCTGATGGCCAAGATCCCGGAGACCATCGCGGACCCGGATCCGGCCAAGGGCCTGGCGGTGATGAAGGAGGCGCTGTTCAGCGCGTTCTGGGTGGTGCTCCCGCTCTCGGTCACCATGATGGCGGTCGGCGTCGCGGCGGCCGGTGCGCAGGGCGGCATCCGGGTCGCCACCAAGCTCTTCATTCCCAAGTTCAGCCGTCTCAACCCGCTGCCGGGCATCAAGCGGATGGTCGGCCCGCAGGCGATGTGGGAGCTGGTCAAGGCGGTCGTCAAGACCACGGTGCTGGCCCTGGTGCTGTACTCCACGATGAAGGACATCGTCCCGAAGCTGATGGGTGCCGGGCGGCTGCCGCTCGCCTCGCTGCTCGGGATCGTCGAGGGCGCGGTGATCTCGCTGATCCGGGCGGCCGCGGCGGTCGGCATCGTGATGGCCGGCGCGGACTACCTGGTGGTGCGGCGGCGTACCCAGAAGCAGCTCCGGATGACCAAGGAGGAGGTCAAGCAGGAGAACAAGAACGCCGAGGGTGACCCGATGGTCAAGGCGCAGATCCGGGCCCGGCAGATGGCCATGGCGCGCAACCGCCAGATGGCCGATGTGCCGACCGCGGACGTCGTGGTGGTCAACCCGGTGCACGTCGCGGTCGCGCTCAAGTACGAGCCGGCGAAGGGCGCCCCGCAGGTGGTCGCGAAGGGCAAGGGCCCGATCGCTGACAAGATCCGCGAGCTGGCCAACGAGAACCGGATCCCGATGGTCCAGGACGTCCCGCTGGCCCGGGCGCTGAACGAGAGCTGCGAGGTCGGCCAGGAGATCCCGGCGGAGTTCTTCGCCGCGGTGGCGAAGGTGCTGGCGTTCGTGATGAGCCTGAAGGCACGCGGTGCGGCAGCTGGTATGCACCGCAATCCGAACCCCACCCCAGTCATGACATAACCGGAATTCAGGAGTTTTCCTCACATCGGGGTGCCTTACCGGGGAAGATCGGGACGTGGCGGTGCCACAAGGGTCTCAGTGACGGCGAGAGATCGCCGAACAGAACGACGCCAGGAAGGCGACGGCTGGGCCCGGATGGCCATCGGACCGCTCCTGCCTGGAAGGTGCCGTGAAGAACCTGAGCATCAGCAAGTTCGCCGTACCCATCGGGGTCATCGGCATCATCATCATGATGGTCGTCCCTCTGCCGACCTTCCTGCTTGATCTGCTGATCGCGCTCAACATCACGGTCGCCCTGCTGGTGCTGCTGACCAGCATGTTCGTCGAGAAGCCGCTGGACTTCGCGGTCTTCCCCGCGCTGCTGCTGGTGATGACGCTCTTCCGGCTCGCCCTCAACATCAGCGCGACCCGCCTGGTCCTGCGGGACGGCGACGCCGGCAAGGTGATCCACGCGTTCGGCAGTTTCGTCGTCGGCGGCAACCTGGTCATCGGCCTGGTGATCTTCTCGATCCTGGTGATCGTCCAGATGATCGTGGTGACCAAGGGTGCCGAGCGGGTCGCCGAGGTCGGCGCCCGGTTCACCCTCGACGCGATGCCCGGTAAGCAGATGGCGATCGACGCCGACCTGAACGCCGGCCTGATCGACGAGCCGGTGGCGAAGAAGCGCCGGGCCGAGGTCGCCGCCGAGGCTGAGTTCTACGGCGCGATGGACGGCGGCTCCAAGTTCGTCAAGGGCGACGCGGTCGCCGCCATCATCATCACCCTGATCAACCTGATCGGCGGGTTCGCGGTCGGCGTCGTCCAGCACGGCCTGGCGCCGGTCGACGCGATGAACCAGTTCAGCATGCTGAGCATCGGCGACGGCCTGGTCTCCCAGGTGCCCGCGCTGCTGCTCTCGGTCGCCACCGGTCTGATCGTGACCCGCTCGGCCACCTCCGGCGACATGGGCCAGAGCGTCACCGCCCAGCTCGGCCAGAACAAGCTCGCGCTGCGCATCGGCGGCGGCGCGGCACTCGCCCTCTGCGTCATCCCGGGCCTGCCCAAGATTCCGTTCCTACTGGTCGGGGTGGCCGTACTGGCGATCGCCCAGAAGATCAAGGAGCCGGTCATCGAGGAGGCCGTCACGGTCCCCGAGGCGGTCGAGATGCCCGCCGCGGACTCGCCCGAGCAGCTGCTCGGCGAGATGCGGATCGACCCGCTGGAGCTGGCCCTCGCCCCGGACCTGGTCGACCTGGTCGACAAGGCCAGCGGGGACCTGCTCGACCGGGTACGCGCCCTGCGCCGCAAGATGGCCATGGAGCTCGGCGTGATCATGCCGCCGGTGCGTACCCGGGACGACCTGGACCTGCCGCTCTCCTCGTACGCGATCCGGATCTCCGGCGTCGACGCGGGCTCCGGACAGGCGCCGCCCGGCACGGTGCTCGCGATCGGCGACGGCCTGCAGGCGCTGCCCGGCCGGGCCGGGGTCGAGCCGGTCTTCGGGCTGGCCGGCAAGTGGGTCCCGGCCGAGCTGCACTACCAGGCCGAACTCTCCGGCGCGACGGTGGTCGACCGGGCCTCCGTGATCATCACGCACCTGGCCGAGGTGGTCCGGAACAACGCCAGCCGGCTGCTGGGCCGCGAGGACGTACGGGCCCTCACCGAGATGGTCAAGCGCACCCACCCGGTCGTGGTCGAGGAGCTGACCCCGGGCCAGCTCAGCCTCGGCCAGATCCAGAAGGTGCTGCAGGCGATGCTCGACGAGGGCGTGCCGATCCGCGACCTGGTCCGGATCTTCGAGGCGCTGTCGTTGCGCGCCAAGGTCTCTGTCGACCACGACGGTCTCGTCGAGGCCGCGCGCGGCGCTCTGGGCCCGGCCATCGCCGCCCAGTACGCGACCGCCGGCCGGCTGACCGTCATCACCCTCGACCCGATGCTCGAGCAGGGTCTGCTCGAGTCACTCCGGCCCAGTGAGACCGGCACCTTCATGGCGATCGACGGCATGCGTGCCGAGGCGATCGTCAGCGAGGCGAGCCGTCTCTCCGAGACCGCCGAGCAGCAGGGCCTCAACCCGGTCCTGGCCTGCTCCCCACAGCTGCGGCTGCCACTGATGCGACTGTTGCGGGCCGGTTCCCGCCGGGTGCAGGTGCTGTCGTACAGCGAGATCTCTGGTTCCACCGCACAGATCGAGACGATAGGGGTGGTGAACGGTGCCTACGCGGGTGCTGCTTGAGGGACCGGCCATCGAGCCGCTTCTGGCTCAGGTACGTGACGAGTACGGCTCGCGCGTCCGGATCATCTCCGCCGACAAGGTACGAAGCGGTGGCATCGGAGGCTTCTTCGCGAAGCAGCACTACGAGCTCTCCGTCGAGGTACCGGATCCCAGCGAGGACAGTGAGGACATGGCGCAACAGACCGTCGCTCCGAGCACAACGAACACTCTGGAACGCCTGCTCGAACAGGCCGAGTCGCAGGACCGGTTCACCGGTGAGCCACCGGGCCCGGACCCGAGGGCCCGGGCGCACAGCCGGGAGGCCGGGGCCGGGGACACCGGTGCGGCGTTCGCCGAGCTGATGGCCGGGCTGGACGTGGCCGGGCACCTCGGCGAGACGACCGGGCGCCCCCACCGGCCGGCCGCCCGTCCCGCCGAGTTCCGCCGGGTCGAGCCGACCTCGCCACCGCCGACCGGGCGGCCGACGTCGCCCGCACCGACCGGACGGCCCACCTCGCCCGCGCCGACCGGGCGGCTCACGCCGCCGGCGCCGGCCGGGCGGATAGCCGAGCCGATCCGTGGCGACGACGCGCAGTCGGTACGCCCGTTCCACCCGGCCTCGGCGAGTGAGGCGCCGGTCAACCGGGGTCTGCCGGCCGCACCCGGACGGCCGAAGCCACCGCCCGCCGCGCCGGTCTCGCCCGCCGCGGCCCGCCCGGCGCCGGGCGCTCCGCTGCGGCCCGCCGAGCCCGCCCCGGCACCGTCCCGGGCGGCCGCCCGGCCGACGGTCGCGCCGATCCGCTCGGCAGCCGAGGCGTACGGGCTGGACGAACAGTCCGCCCCGGTCTCCCCGGCGCCGGTCTCGCCCGCCGCCGCGGCCCCACCCGCTCCGGCTCCCGCCCCGCCCGCTCCCGCGCCGAAGCCGGCACCGCCGCGTGTCGCCGTGGTCAAGGCCGGCGACCTCGACCCGGTGCAGCGGAACCTGATCACGGTCGGCATGCCGGAGGAGATGGCCCGCCAGATCACCGGCGGGGACACGTACGCCGGGGTGCTCAGCGTGCTCGCCGCCCGGCCCGCCGCACCGGGTATCCCGGACGGACCGGGGGAGATCCTGGTGATCGCCGGTGAGGTGCACACGGCGGTGCCGATCGCCAAGTCGCTGCTCGAGCAGATCCGCGTGGACCAGACCCACCTGCTGCTGGCCGGACCGTCCACGGCCGGCACCGGTCTGCACTCGTCGCGGCTGATCTCCAGCCGGAGCGCGGCCGAGTCGCGCGCCGACAAGCTGCAGAGCGCGGACCAGCCGACCATCGTGGTGATCGACGCGCCGGTCGGGGGGACCGACCCGTTCTGGGTGAACGACATGTGCGACGCACTCGGCGCCACCGCGCTCTGGGCCGTCGTCGACGCCACCCGCAAGACCGCGGACTCCACCCGGCACCTGCGCAACCTCGGCGACGTCGAGGCGCTCGTGGTGCACAGCGTGGAGCTCACCTCGGATCCGGCGTCGGTGCTCGGCCTGGACGTGCCGATCTTCTCGCTGGACGGCAAGCCGGCCACCCCGCATGCCTGGGCCGCGATGCTCTGCGCGCGGATCGCCGCCGAGGTGATGCCGGCGGCCTCCTCGCCACGCCGGGCCGGTCGTAGCAGCCGGCGATGATCCGCCCGTCCGTCCTGCTCTTCGCGCTGCTGATCAGTCTGCCGGCGTGGTACCGCCTGGTCGTCGACGAGCTCGACCTGACCCAGGTGCTACTCCGGTTCCTGATCGCGGTGCCGATCGCGGCGCTCCTGATGGCCGGCTTCCGTTTCCTGACCGCCGGGTACGGGACCACCACCGAGGAGCACGGCACACCGGTCACGCCCGAGCCGATGGACGGACCGGACAAGAAATGAGCTCTGGTCCTGTGCGAACAGGACCAGAGCTCATTCGTCCACGCCTAGGCGTGGGTGTCGAAGCGCCCGGCCGGGTTGATCCGGCGGGTGGTCACCGGGGCGGGCTCCGGGGTGTTCCGCTCGTTCTCGCCGCCGGGTGCGCCCGGCCGCCGGCCCGGCCCGCCCGGCGCACCGAACTGCTGCCGTGCCTGCTCCTGAGCGGTCCCCTGGCGCAGGTCCAGCGTGCAGCTGCCGAAACCGGAGTCCTCCAGCTCGCGCCGCAGGTCGTCGAGACCGGCCTGGAGCGCCTCGGTGCCCGCGTCGGTGGTGCCGGTGATCTGCAGGTTGATGTCGCCGTTGCGGATCTCCGCCACCACCTGCACCGGGCCCAGGTCGACAGGGTGCAGCTGGACGGTGAGCCGGTGGATGCCGTCCGGGTCCAGGCGCAGCGGCGTGATCCGCATCGCGAGCTGCTCGGCCGGGGGCGTGGGCAGAGCGGGTGCGGGCGGCGGGGCGGCCGCGGTGGGTGCGACCGGAGCGGCGGGCGCGGTCGCCTGCGGCCCGCTCACCCCGGCCAGGCCCGCGACGGCGGTGGGCATCTCGGTGGGTGCGTTCTCCGGCGTACGCGTGACGGCGGGCGTACCGGGTGTCCCGGGCGTACCGGACCCGCTCCCGGAGCCCTGACCGGCGCCGGAGCTTCCGGCGTCGGCGCCCTGCGGGGTGACCGCCGGTGGCGGCGCGTCGGACGGCGGCGCCTCCCGCCCGGCCGTGGCCGGCTTCGCCTCGGTGGCCGGTGCGGTGGCTGTCGCGGTCGCGGCGGCGTTCTCGCCGGTGACCGCCTTCGTCGCCTCCGCGGTGGGTTCGGCGGTGGGGTTCGCGGCGCCGGTCAGCCAGGCGGGCCGGGGCTGGGCGGCACCGACCGCGGCCCCGGGAGCCTGGGCCAACGGAGCGCCCGGTGTCTCGGCGGGCTTCAGTGATCTCGGTGCCTGGTCGCCGGCTTTCGGGCCCGGGACGGCCTGCTCGGTGGTGGCCGCCTCGGCCTCCGGCGCCGCCGTGGTCGCCGTGGTCGTCGTTGCCGCCGTGGCCGTGGCCGTGGCGGCGTCCTGCGCCGGGGCCGCCTCCTGCTTCCCGGCGGCCGGTGACACGCCGTCGACGGTCGGCACCGCCGCCTTCTTCGCCGCCTTCGCGGTGTCCGGGGTCGGTTCCCGCCCCGTCGTCTCGGCCTTGACCAGCGGCTGAGTGGTCGCCGCGGTGGCCATCGCCGCGGTCGCCGGGTCCGCGGGCGTGGCCTTCTCGTCGGTGGCCGTCACCTCGTCGGTGCTCGTCGTGTCGCCGCCGTCGGTGCCGGTCGCGTCGGTGGCCTCGGCCGGCTTGGTCTCGGCCTGCTGCTGCGTGTCGTGTGCCTGGGCCTTGACCGGCTTCTTCCGGTCGCCGACCCGGTCGGTCCGGTCGTCCCGGCCGGTCGGGCCACGGTCGTCCTCCCGGTCAGCGGCTCGATCGGCTGCGGCCCGGTCCGCCGCCGCCCGGTCCGCCGTGAGCCGGTCGGTGGCGGCCTTCGCCGACGCCCGGCCGGTCGCCGCGGCCCGGTCGGCTGCCGCGCGGTCGGCTGCCGCGCGGTCCAGGCTCTTGCGCATGCCGGCGGCCTGCTGCCGGTCCGCCGCGGCCCGGTTGCGCGAGTCCGCAGCCTGCTGCCGGGCCTCCGCCACGTGCTCGCGGATCTCGGAGGCGGCCTGGTTCCGGGGCTCCGCCGGATGCTGTCGCGTCTGCGCCGAGCGGCGCTGCGTCTCCGCCGCCTTCGGCTGGAGATCCGGCGTATGCTGCCGTTTCTGCCGAGTCTCCTCGGCCTCCCCGGGGTCGGGCCGGTCCAGCTCGGCGGAGAGGGCCGACCCGAAGTCCGTCGTGCCCTCGTCGCGGCGCCCGCCGGGACGGCGGGTGATCTCGGTGGTGGGCCGGTGCTCCGGTCCCGTGACGGAACGCGGCATGATGCGCGGCTCCTCCCTGCTCCGGTGGGGTGGTACTGCGGGTTCAGCCGCCGAGCGCGGCGAGCGCCTTCTGGACCTTCGGCACGTAGGCCTGGGTCTCCTCGAACGGCGGGATGCCGCCGTACTTGTGCACCGCACCGCCGCCCGCGTTGTACGCGGCCAGCGCCAGCGGCACCGTCTTGAACTCCTTCAGCAGGCCGTGCAGCATCTTCGCGGCGCCGTCCACGGCCTGCGCCGGGTCGAACGCGTCGTCCACGCCCAGCCCGCGCGCGGTGCTCGGCATCAGCTGCATCAGGCCCTGGGCGCCGACCTTGCTGACGGCCTTGGGGTCGTACCCGGACTCCACCTTCGCGACCGCGGCCAGCAGCTTCGGCGACACGTTGTGCTTCGCGCCGGCCTGCATGAACAGGTCCGCGTACGGCACACCGGCGAGCCCGCCCGCCGCCGCGCCACGCAGTCCGGCGGGACGCAACGACGACATGTCCTGCACGGCGGCGGTGGGCACGTCGTCGAGGATCCGGCGGATGTGGGTCGGTTTCTCGTACACCGACTGGATCTTGACGTGGTCGCCCGGCTTCGGCGCCGCGATCATCTTGTCGTCGCCGATGTAGATCGCCACATGGTCGACCGGGGCGTCGAACGCGAGCACGTCACCCGGCTTCGCGTCGGCCAGGCTCGCCACCGGGCGCCCGGCGGTCGCCTGCTGCCACGAGTTGCGCGGGAGCTTCACCCCGAGGTCCTCGTAGACCTGCTGCACCAGGCCGGAGCAGTCCAGGCCCTTGTCCGGGTCGGTGCCACCGAAGACGTACGGCGTACCCAGATATTTCTTCGCGGCCTCGACCACCTCCGAACCGCTCCTGGCGCTCCCGGTGGCCGAGCCGGTCCGGCCCGCCCCGCCGGTGGCGTCGGCGAGGGCCGAGGCGAACGTCGACCCGCCGGCCGGATCGGTGGCCGGTGGCTGCGGGTTGAGTCCGAGCTGCTCCTTCAGCTCCGAGATGCGGGCGATCACCCCGCTGACTCCCATCATGCTCATCATTGACCCCGCTTCGCGTCGTCGGCCTCACCGCTCCGGGCCGCGTTGCGTGCCTTGGACGTGACCGCGAGCTCGTCGAGGTTCGCCTGATCGATGCGGAGCTCGTGGGCCTTCACCAGCGCGGCGTGCCGGTCCGCGAGCATCTCCACCGCCCGGCGGCGCTTCGCGGCGTCGTTCAGCGCGGCGACCTTCTCCTGCTCCCGGTCCTCGGCGTCGGCGGCCATCCGCTCCGCGCCGAACACACTGGCCGCCAGCGACTGCCGGGCGACCAGCGCCGCCACCATCGCCCGCGCCGACCCCTCGGAGGGCGCGTCCGCACCGACCAGGTCGAGCCTGCGCCGTTTCACCAGCGCCTGCGCCTCACGGATCTCCGCGCGCGACTGGATGACCTCACCCTTTGCCGCATCCTCCTGCGCCTTCCGTGCACGCAGTACCGGAGCGAGTCGGAACAGTCGGTTCAACGGGGGCCTCCTAGCGGGGCTGTCTCATCTCCGGCCACTTCCCAGCCGTCCATGGCGGGCCCAGCTCTGCCGTCCTGGCAGCGGGGGTCCGCGACGCCTGAGGCGCTGCGGGTCCCTCATCTATGGGCTTCGGCCCGCCCGCCATTCCCCTGAGCCCCTGCACCCTGCTTGCACCCGGCCCATTTCCCAACCCCTTTCTCCGGTACGCCACCACGCGCTCCCGGCAGGCTCTCCCACCCCCGTCCCGGCACCGAACGCATCAATCGTGATGCATCAATCGTGATGCATCAATCGTGATGCATCGCAACAGATGCATCACAACGGATGCATCGCGGTGGGGGTGCGTTTCTTCTTGAGTGACCTGCGAGCCGGACTCCGGGTGGATCAGGCGCGGGCCGTCCACGTCGCCGGCCGAGCGTCGCGGACGGTCCGTGCTCACGATCATGGCCAGCCGGGGCGGAAGGAGTCCCCGACCGCCGATCGAGTCGTTCCGGCGCCCCTATGACGGCTGCGCAAGCACACACTCGCGGATCGTGTACGCCCACCGGCCCACTCCACGCTTGATCGTGCGCACCCGGCACCCCTCCCGTGCCGTTCGGGTGCGTGTGTCGCCCCTTCCGTGCCGTTCGGGTGCGCATGCCGCCCCGAGCCTCGCAGGGTATGTGCCCGGAGCGGGGCGATACCGGACAGCGGCCGACGCCCCGGCGACCCGGGCGGGCGAGCGCCGGGTGTGGGGATTGAGGGTTCGCTGCGGCGCGGGAATCCCCACGCGGGCAGTGTTATGTGGCGGCGACGAGAGCGCGGAGGGCGGCCCACGCCTGATCCGCGTCCAGCCGCTCGTCGAGATCCTGTCGGAGGAACGCGGAGATCTGCGGCCACGCCGCATTGGCCCGGTCGGCCTCGGGATTGGTCCCCGGCACATAGGCGCCGATCTCCACGAGTTCCCGAACCTCCCGATGGGCAGCCATCAGGCGGCGGAGCTCGGTGGCGTCCGAGCGCCGCTCCTTCGAGACGATCTTGTTGGCTACCCGGGAGATCGAGTCGAGGGCCTGGATGCTGGGGAAGTGCCCGGCGGTGGCGAGCTTGCGGTCCAGGACGATGTGCCCGTCCAGGATCGAGCGGGCCGCGTCGGCGATCGGCTCGTTGTGGTCGTCGCCCTCGACCAGCACGGTGTAGAGGCCGGTGATGCTGCCCCGGGCGCCCGGCCCGGCGCGTTCCAGCAGCGAGGCGAGCATGGCGAAGACCGACGGGGGATAGCCGCGGGTGGCGGGCGGCTCGCCGACCGAGAGGCCGACCTCGCGCTGGGCCATCGCGGCGCGGGTGACGCTGTCCATCATCAGCAGGACGTCGGCGCCCTCGTCGCGGTAGTACTCGGCGATCCG
This sequence comes from Actinoplanes sp. NPDC051851, assembly GCF_040681165.1. Classification (NCBI taxonomy): domain Bacteria; kingdom Bacillati; phylum Actinomycetota; class Actinomycetes; order Micromonosporales; family Micromonosporaceae; genus Actinoplanes; species Actinoplanes sp. NPDC051851. The sequence continues at coordinate 131,977 of NZ_JBFAYF010000011.1, forward strand.
GGTGGCCACCGAACCGGCCCGGAGGCGGACCAGCGGCGGGGCGTCCGAGGTGGCGATCACCACCACCGAGCGGGCCAGCCCTTCCGGGCCCAGGTCGTGCTCGATGAACTCGCGGACCTCGCGGCCGCGCTCGCCGACCAGGGCGACCACGTTGATCTCGGCCGAGGTGCCGCGAGTGATCATGCTCATCAGGGTGGACTTGCCGACGCCGGAGCCGGCGAAGATGCCGATGCGCTGACCACGGCCGCACGGGACCAGCGTGTCGAGGACCCGTACGCCCAAGCTCATCTGCCGGTCGATCAGCTGGCGCTCCATCGCCGACGGGGGCGCCGCCTCGATGCCGACGTACTCGCCGCGCAGGGACGGCCCGTCGTCCATCGGGCGGCCCAGCCCGTCCAGGATGCGGCCGCGCAGGTCCGGGCCGACCGCGATGCGCAGCGGGCCGCCGGTGCTGACCGCCGGGTCGCCGGCGCCGATACCGGCGAGCGGGCCGAGCGGCAGGCAGGAGAGTTTCTCGCCGTCCAGCGCGGCTACTTCGGCGAGCATCTCGCCGGCGCCGTGACCGATTTTGAGCAGGTCGCCGACCTTGGCCTCCAGACCGCTGACGGTGAGCCGGAGCCCGACCGCGCCGGTCACCCGGCCGCTGACCACCGGGCGGGCGGCGAGGAGTGCGGACTGCATGCGGCGCTGGTAGACGTCGGTCATATCCGCAGGGCTTCCCGGGCCCGGGCGATCGCCGCGGCGATGGTCGCGTCCACGGTCGCGGTGCCGGTCCGGGCGATCGCGTCACCGGGGTTCAGGGCGGGGTCGGAGTGCAGGGTGATCCGCCGGCCCTGGTAGTCGAAGGTGTTCTCGTTCTCGCCGACCAGGATCTGGAAGTCCGCCGGGTGCAGGCTCACCGCGACGTCGCCGTTCTCCGGTGCGGCGCTCATCGCCCGGCGCAGCGCGTCGCGGCCGCGGTCCGGGTCGTCCGCCAGGTTTCGCCCGACGATCGCCTCGGCCAGCTCGAACGCGCCGGCGAGCACGACCTCCTGGAGCTCGGTGAAGGTCGGCGTGAGCTGGGTCTCCAGTTCGGTGACGGCTCGGCCGAGCGCGTTCACCGCCTGGGCGAGAGCGGCCGAGCGGCGTTGCTCGTGTGCCTCCTCGGCGGCGTGCGCGCGGTCCGCGGCGTTCTCGGCGGCCTCGGTGGCCTCCCGTTTGCCCTGGGCCCAGCCCTCGGCGTACCCGGTGGTCCGGGCCGCGAGGCGGGCCTGTTCCAGCAGTTCGGGGTCGTTCGGGTCGGGCTGGCGCAGGTCGACGCTGAACCGGGCGGCGGTGGCGCTGTCGGCCACCGCCCCGCGGATCACCGGCCGCTCAGGCGATGAGCTCATCGGCTTCGCCACCACGCTGGATCTCGATCTGGCCGGAGTCCTCCAGGCTGCGGATGACGCTGACGATCTTGGCCTGCGACTCCTCGACCATCTTGACCTTGACCGGGCCGAGCAGGTCGATCTCCTCGAGCAGGTTCTCCCGGCCGCGCTCGGAGAGGTTCTTGGTGACCTTGTCGCGCACCGTGTCGGGCACGCCCTTGAGCGCGGTCGCCAGGTCGGCCGGCTCCACCTGGCGCAGGACCAGCTGAACCGCCCGGTCCTCCAGGTTGATGATGTCCTCGAACATGAACATCCGCCGCCGGATCTCCTCGGCCAGCTCGGGGCTGCGCGCCTCCAGGGCCTCCAGGATGAGCCGCTCGGTGGTCCGGTCCGCCCGGTTGATGATCTCGACCAGCGGCGTGAGTCCGCCGACCGTGGAGAGCTCGTCCGGCTGGAGCACGCTGGAGAGCTTGCGCTGCAGGGCGCTCTCCACCTGCCGGATGATGTCCGGCGAGGTGCGGTCCATGATCGCGATCCGGTGCGCGACCTCGGTCTGCACCTCCAACGGCAGACCGGCCAGGATCGACGATGCGAGCCCGGCCGGGATGTGGGCCAGCACGAGCGCGATGGTCTGCGGATGCTCGTACTGGACGTAGGAGAGGAGCTGCCGCGGATCGGCGTGGCTGAGGAAGTTGAACGGGATGTCGTTCATCGATGCCTCGAGCCGGTCCAGGATCAGCGCCGCCCGCTCCTTGCCGAGCGACGCCTCCAGCAACTCGCGGGCGTAGTCCATGCCGCCGGATCCGGCGTACCGGGTGGTCGCCATGGCGTAGAACTCGTCCATCACGTCGCCGACCTGGACGGGGTCCAGCTTGCCCAGCCGTGCCACCTCGGCGGAGAGGGCCTCGACCTCCTTCTCGGTCATGCTGGCCAGCACCTGCGCGGATTGTTCCTTGCCGAACTGGACCAGCATGATCGCGGCCTTGCGTACGCCCGTCATCGAGAGCGTGGTGAGCGCGGGTGTGGTCAACGCGGACTCCTCGGACCGTCTTTGCTGCTGTGGGGGCGCCCTCTGTCTATGGCCGTCAGCGGGTGGAGTCCGCGGACATCCAGCTCCGCAGGAGGGTGGCCATCTCCTCCGGCTTCTCCTTGACCATCGTCTCGATCTCCCGGTGCCGTTCCTCGCGTGCCTCGTCGGTCGGGTCCGGCACCATGCCGGGCATCCCCGCTTCGAGCATGCCCATGGCGCCCATCGCCTGGGTGGCCTCGATCTCGGCCTGCCGCTGCGCTTCCAGGGCGGCCTGCATCTCCTCGAGGTGCCTACGCTCCTCTTCGGTGAGCTGCTGCCGCTTCTTAGCCCTCCGGCTCGCCCGCCACGCCAGGAAGATCAGTACCAGGACCACGAACGCCAGCGCGCCCGTCTTGATCAGCGTGAGCTGCTTGGCCTGCGTCTCGTCCGCGGCGGCCTGGGTGAGCTCGGCCTGCGCGGCCTGCGCGGCGGTGTTGTCGAACGGCATGGCGCTGACCGCGATGGTGTCGCCGCGGGTGGCGTCGATGCCGGCCGCCGAGCTGATCAGTTGCTGGACCTGGGTGGCGTCGACCGCGCCGGCGGTGGTGCTGTCCAGCAGGACCGCCACGTTGAGCCGGCGGATGCTGCCGGGTGCCTTGCGCCGCACCTCGTGTACCTCGTTGAGCGCGTTCTGCCGGGCGTCGTTCTTGTTGGCGTACTGGCCGTTGGATCCGGAGCCGTTCGGGACCTGGATGTTGTCCGGGCCGAGGACGCCGCCGGAGCCGGTGCCGCTACCGCTGTACGTCTCCGAGCTGGACGTCTCCGAGAGCGACGGCAGCGACGGGTCGGAGCTGTACTGCTTGCTGTCCGTCTCGGTCTGGTCGAAGTCCAGGTCGGCCGTGGTGGTGACCACCGCGTGCCCGGGACCGACCAGCCGGTCCAGCATCTGCTGGAGCGCGCTGTTCATCCGGTTCTGGAAGGCCACGGTCTGCGAGTCGGCGCCGCCGTCCCCGCCGGTCGCCACGGCCGCGCCGCCGCCGGTGGAGAGGATCTTGCCGTCCGCGCCGGCCACGGTGACCTCGGTCGGGTCCAGGCCCTCGACGCTGGAGGCGACCAGGTGCACGATCGACTGCACCTGGTCGGGGGAGAGCGGGGTGGTGGACTTGGACGCGACGAGCACCGACGCGGTGGGCTTGGCGTCGGTGTCGGCGAAGACGTCCTTCTGCGGCAGGACGAGGTGCACGGTGGCCGCCTCGACGCCGTCGATGGACTTGATGGTCTTGGCGAGCTCACCCTCCAGCGCGCGCTGGTAGTTCGCGTGCTGCATGAAGTCGCTGGTGGTGATGCCCTGCTGGTCGAGGAGCGAGTAGCCGGTGCCCTCGTCATTGGGCAGGCCCTCGCCGGAGAGCTGGAGCCGCAGGTCGTTCACCTTGTCCTGCGGCACCAGGATGGTCTGACCGTCGTTGGCCAGCTCGTACGGCGTCCCGGTCTTCTGCAGGGACTCGACGATCGCACTGGCGTCCTTGGTCGACAGGTTGTTGAAGAGCGTCGCATACGACGGCTTCGAGGCCCACGTGGCGAAGAAGTAGCCGCCGACGATGATGGCGATGACCGCGAAGAGGGTGACAGCCTTCTGTCCCGGCGTGAAGGACTTGAAGGTGTCCGTGATGCGGCGTACCGGTGCGGGAAGGCGGTCAGTCATGTCAGGCCTGCATCCTCATGATCTCTTGGAAGGCTTCCACGGCCTTGTTGCGTACGGCCATGGTCAGCTGGAGTCCGAGAGAGGCTTCGGTCGAGGCCATCGTGTACTGGGCCGGATCCTGGAGCGAGCCGTTCGCCACCTGGGTGGCGAGGTCGCTGGCCTTGGACTGGGAGGCCTGGACGTTCTCGATGCCCTTGGCGAGCATCCCGGCGAAGTCGGTGTTCGGGCCGGTCGCGGCCTTGGTGCCGCCGACCCCCTCGTCCAGTCCTGATATTCCGGAGATTCCGGAGATTCCGCTCAGGCCGGACAACGAACTGATCCCGCTGATGGGGGTCATTCAGATCACTTCCCGAGGTTGATGGCCGCGGAGTACGCGTCCCGGGCGCGGTCGACGACGGAGAGGTTGGCCTGGTACGACCGCTGGGCCATCATCATCTGGGCCATCTGGCTGCCCATGTCGATGTCCGGTTTGCGGACGTAGCCCTGTGCGTCGGCGAGCGGGTCGTCCGGCGCGTACGTCAGGATCCCCTCGGCGCTGCCGAACTGGACCCCGGCCACCTCGGCGCCGTTCCCGTCCTGCGCCTCCCGGGCCTCCACGTAGCGGGCCTGGAACGCGTTCTCCGAGGTGCGGCTGGTGGTGTTCATGTTCGCGATGTTGTCGGAGACGGCGTCCAGCCACTTGCGGTAGACGGTGACGCCGGTGCCCGCGACACCGATGGCGTTGAAGATGCTCATCCTCAGGCTCCCTTGATCGCGTCGCGCAGCAGGCTGTACTTGCCGTCGATGGCCCGGATGGTCAGCTGGTAGCGCATCGTCGTGTCGATGTGCTGGAGCGTCTCCTCGTCGAGGTTCACGTTGTTGCCGTTGAGCCGGGTGGGCTCGAGCGAGGTCTCCTCGGACGGCGTGATGCCGAGCGGCGACTGGCCGCGGGCGACGGCGCCCTGCAGGGCCTCCTCGAACTTGACCTTACGGGCCCGGTAGCCGGGGGTCTCGACGTTCGCGATGTTGTTGGCGATGGCGGTCTGGCGTGCGGCCAGGCCGGAGACCGCGACGCGCAGTGCTGAGGTGGCGATGTCGTCGAACACGGCAACTCCTCGAGTGGCTCGTTCCGTCGCCGTTCCGTGGCAGCTCGGTGAGCAATCCGTTGCTCGTACCAGGCTGTTCGGCCTACCCGGCGATCCGCTGAGCGTCAGACGGTTGCTGCGAGGTTGCACACAGAAAGGCCCCGGAACCCGCTGCCGGGTTCCGGGGCCTTTCCCTGGTTATCAGTCCTACATCGCGCAATCGAGATAGATGGGGCGCTTGACCGCCTCGCCGGTCTCGATCCGGGAGGTGACCGCCTCCTGCCGCCGGGTGGCGGTGAGCCGGCGGGCGATCTCCTCGGCCGCGGCGAGCTGCCGGGTGAGGATCTCGTCGGCGCGCGGCTTGAGCTCCAGCGGCAGCGCGCCGAGCTCGGTCGGCGGCTTCCAGAGGCTGGCCGGCGGGTTCTCGGCGTGCCGGCGCTCGTCGGCCAGCATCGCCTCGACCGCGGCCACGTCCATCTCGAGTTCGTCCAGCGCCGTGGTCCAGGCGCCCCGCCAGTCCTCGCTCATCGCCGTACCCCCTGAATCGAAGACCTCACGCAGCCGCGGTCGCGGCGCTGCGCCACGCGTCGCGCAGCGGCTCCAGGAGCTTGCGGATGCCGGCCACCCGGTCGGCGTCCCGGGCGATGTTCGCCCCGATCAGCTCGGTGAGTACGAAGCCGTAGAGCGAGGCCAGACCGGGCGCGCCCTCCCACGCGTCCACGTCGAGCGTGGTCCGCAGCTCGATGACGATCTCCTGCGCGTGGTTGATCTTGTCGTTCGCGATCTCCCGCTCGCCGTTGCGGAGCGCCTCCTCGCCCTGGCCCAGGTCGAGGATCATGCGGTCGTAGAGCATGATCAGCAGCTTGGCGGGCGAGGCGGTGTTGATCGAGTCCTGGAGGTAGCGGTCGCGCGGAGCGGTCATCGGGCGTCCTGTTCTACAGAAGGTGGCTGGTCAGAGCGGGTGGCGGGGCTGGGGCGATCAGCCGAGGCCGGCGAGCTGGCCGGAGAGCCAGGTCGACTGGTTCTTCAGGGAGCCGAGCGAGCTCTCCAGGTTGCTGTAGGTCTTCTGCAGCGTCAGCTTGCGCGCCGCGAGACGGGTGTCCCAGTCGTCGATCTGCGCGTTGAGGCTGTCGATGTCGTTGTTCCGGCCGGTGATGATCGAGGTGACCGAGTCGGACTGCTTCTTGGCGAGCGCCTTGAAGGTGTCACCGAGGCCGATGCCGGCCTTCTGGATCGCGACCGGGTCGTCGGCGTACGCCGTCTTGAACTTGTCGGCGTCGAAGGTGAGCTGTCCGGAGGAGTTGAGCTGGATGCCCATCTTCGCGAGGCTGCCGAAGCTGATCGTCTTCGGGTTGGAGTCGCTGACCGCCTGGGTGCTGTCGTACTTGGGGTTGTCGTACGTGAGCCCCCCGCTGACCGCGCTCAGCAGCGTCTGGCTGATGTTGCGGACCATGAAGTCGCCGGTGAGCGTGGAGCCCTTCTTGGTGGTCGCGTTGTACGCGGTCTGGTCGGCGACCTCGGTGAGTACGCCGTTCGCGGCGTCGACCAGCGCCTGCATCTTGGACGCGATGGAGTCCACGTCGTTCTCGGCGGTGATCGTGACGCCGGTCTCCGGTTTGGTGACCGTGATCGAGACGCCGTTGAGCAGCCCGGTGAAGGTGTTGCTGTTGCTGGTGACCTCGTAGCTGCCCGCGGTCAGGTCGCCGTTCGAGTCGACCGAGCCCACCCGGATCTTGGCGTCCGCGGCGGCGGAGACGACGTTGGCGGTGCCGGAGAGGCCGGTGATCGTGAAGGCGTTCGCGGTGCCCGGCTTCATGCTGGTGAGCTGCAGGACGCTGTCGCCGTTCGAGGTGGTCACCACGCCGGCCCGGACACCGGCCCCGCTGGCGCTGTTGATCGCGAAGGCGATGCCGGCCGGTGTCGTGTCGGTCAGGTTGTCGATGGTGACCGGCGTGCCGGACCCGAGGATGATCGAGATCGAGCCGCTGCCGTCGGTGATGTCGGTGCTGCCGGCCGCGTACTGGGTGGTGGTGACCTGGGTCTTGGCGGTGGAGATCACGTCGAAGGTGGTGGCGCCGGCCGCGGAGGTGAGGCTGCTGGTGGCCGTCGCGCTGACCGAGGTGGAGCTGGAGGTGGCCTTGACCTGGCGCCAGCTGCTGAGGCTGCTGAGGCTGCTCCCGGCGGTGGTCATCGCGGCGAGCTTGGTGTTGACCGACTGGTACGCGGCGACGGTGTTCTCCGCCGTCGCCACCTTCGTCTTGAGGCGCGTCTGCGGAGCCGCTTCGACCTGCATGAGCTGCGCGATCATGCTGGTCGTCTGGAGGCCGCTGACCAGGCCGTCTACGGAAGAGGAAGACACGGGGCGCTCGCTTTCGTCTTGGGACAGAAGCCTCGGGGCGGGAAACCGGGGGCTGGAACGACGTAGGGGCAGCCAACCTGTTCCGTCGGCTACCCCTACCTATTCGGTCGCGCTCGCGCGCAATTCAGTTGTGCTCGGTGGCAGTTCGGTTGTCAGAGCCGGCCGCCACCGAGGTCACGCTCATCAGCGGAGCAGGGACAGCACGTTCTGCGCGGACTGGTTCGCCTGCGACAGCATCGAGGTGCCGGCCTGCGTCAGGATCTGGGACCGGGTGAACGAGACCATCTCCTGGGCCATGTCGGTGTCCCGGATCCGGGACTCCGACGCGGAGAGGTTCTCCACGGCCACGTTGAGGTTGTTGATGGTGTGCTCGAAGCGGTTCTGGTACGCACCGAGCTCGGCACGGGAGTCCGACACGCCGCGGATCGCCTTGTCGATCACGTCGATCGCGGCCTGCGGGCCCCCGGTGGTGGTCAGGTCGAGGCTCTTGGTACCGAGCGACGCGGAGTCGACCGCGCCGATCGAGATCGCGATGCGCTCGTTGCTGCCGGCGTTCGCGCCGACCTGGAAGCGGCCGGTGTTGCCGCCGCTCACGTTGTCCGCGGTGGTGGCGGTGCCGGAGGTGAGGCCGGCGTCGGAGATCGGGCTGCCGGTCGCCGTGAAGCTGCCGACACCGGACATGCTGAACGTGGTGTCGCCGTTGGTCGCCGTGGCGGCCGACATCTTGACCTCGTTGCCCTGGTAACCCGCGCCCTTGAGCGCCGTCGAGATCGCGTTGTTGAAGACCTTGGCGACATCCTGTCCGGTGGAGCTGGAGGTGATGTCGCCGGCCGCGATGGTGACGGTGACGGTGCTGCCGGGCGCGGCGCCGTCGACGGTGTCGAGGGTGAAGGTGCCACCCGCGGACAGGCTGGTCAGGGCGGTGGCGAGGGTGCCGGTGGTGCCCGAGGTCAGGGTGGTGCCGTCCATCTTCGAGGTGGCGCCGAACGAGCCGTCGAGCAGCTTCGCCTTGCCGAACGACGTGGTCTTGCCGATCCGGTCGAGCTCCTGGTTCAGCTGCTGGAGCTCCTTGTTGGCGGCGTCCTTGGAGTCAGTGTCCATCGAACCGGAGTTCGAGGTCTGCACCGAGAGGTCACGCATACGCTGGAGGATCGAGGTGACCTCGTTCAGCGAGCCTTCCGCCGTCTGCGCGACGCTGACGCCGTCCTGGGTGTTGCGAACAGCGACCTTCAGACCGCCGACCTGCGAGCGCAGGCCCTCGGAGATCGAGAGGCCGGCCGCGTCGTCGGCCGCCCGGTTGATGCGGAAACCACTGGAGAGCTTCTCCAGCGACTTCGACATCTGGCTGTCGGAGACCGACAGGTTCCGGTAGGCGTTCTGAGCGGCGATGTTCTGGTTGATGCGAAGACCCATGGGAAATTCCTCCTTGAGATGGGGTCTTGAACCGGCCCGTCCATGAGCCGTGGGGTGGCGCACCACTCCCATCGGCGCGTCGCCGTGAGGCCATGAGAATTCTCTGAGATTTCTTCGGGCTTTTCGGGCCAACCAGAGAAATGCCGCGGTCGCCGCGGCGGGAGAGACGTGGCGAAACCGCTCAGTGGCACGGCGAACATGCCGACCTGTCCGAATGAGTGGGTTGCCAAAGGGGTGCGGCCCGACCAGCGAAGACGACGGAGGACCGGGTGAGCCTCACCGACCTGGCCAGCGTCCTGTGGCGCTCTCGTGAGCTGCTGGAGATGCTGTTGTTCAAGCTAGAGGAGGAGCAACTGCTCCTCGCGGCCAACCGATCGCGCTGGCTCAGCCACGCCACCCGTGAGGTGGAGGTGGTGCTGGACCAGATCCGGCAGACCGAGGTCATCCGTGCCGCCTACTCACAGGAGGTGGCCGCGGAGCTCGGGCTCTCGCCGGAGGCCTCGCTGGGCGAACTCGCCGACGCGGCGCCCGACCCCTGGTCGGACCTGCTGCACCAGCACCGTAAGGCGTTCCTGCTGCTGACGTCGGAGATTCGGGCCCTGGCCGATGTCAATCGCGACCTGCTCACGGCGGGGCAGCGCGCGGCTCGCGAAACCATGCTCGTGTTCGCGGAATCTGTGGAAACGTACGGGCCGCAGGGCCAGACCGTCACGGGCGGTATCCGCCGCCCCACCCTGGTGGATGAGGCATTCTGATGGGCAGCACATTCAGTGGACTCAACACGGCGCTGACGTCCCTGTACGCGCAGCGTCGCGGCCTGGACGTCACGGGCCAGAACATCGCCAACGCCAACACCGAGGGCTACACCCGGCAGCGCGTCACGATGCAGGCGCAGAACGCCAGCCTGGTGCCGGGCATCTACGCCACCACCGACGCGATCGGCAACGGCGTCACCGTCTCCTCGGTGGACCGGATGCGCAACGCCGCTCTGGACCAGCGCAGCTACACCGAGCACGCGAACTCGGCGTACCACAACGCCCGGGCCGGCGCGTACAACCTGATCGAGGACGTCTTCGCCGAGCCGAGCGACACCGCGCTGCAGGCGCGGATGGCGGACATGTGGGACGGCTTCAACAAGATCACCACCAACCCCAGCGTCACGGCGCCGAAGGCGTCGCTGCTGGAGGAGGCGAACACCGTCGCCTCGTCGATCAACGACGCGGCCGCCTCGCTGAACAACCAGTACGAGTCGGCCCGCACCGGCCTGGACACCTACGTCGACGACGTCAACAAGGCGGCGGAGTCGGTGGCCAAGCTGAACAATCAGATCGTCGTCGCGAGCAAGGCCGGTCTCGCCGCCAACGAGCTGCAGGACCAGCGGGCGCAGACGATCCTCAGCCTCTCCGAGCTGGTCGGCGCCTCGGCCACGGAGACCCCGGACGGCTCGATCAACGTCTTCATCGGCAGCTCGCCGCTGGTCTCCGGCTTCAACGCCCGGAGCATCGAGATCGCGCCGGGCAGCGCCACCCGCCTGGAGGACCTCTCCACCACGGACGTCAACCTGCGCTGGTCGGACACGACGACCGGGGTCGCGGCCGGTGGCACCATGGGCGCTTCGATGGAGCTGCTCGCCAGCGGCGGGACGCTGCAGACCATGACGTCGCGTCTGGACAAGGTGGCGAGCACGCTCGCCGACACGGTCAACGCGATCTACAAGACCGGGTACGCCGTCGACGGCACCACCGGCAACGACTTCTTCGTCCGCAACGACGGCGACACCACCCAGGCGGTCACCGCGTCCACCATCTCGGTCGGCGTCACCGACCCGGCCAAGCTGGCGATCTCCAGCGGCGATCCGACCGGCACGCCCAAGGTCTTGAACGGCAACATCGCCGACACCCTCTCCGAGCTGGCCGACTCCCGCAGCGGGGCGGACTCGGAGTACCAGTCGATGATCGGCGAGCTCGGCGTCTCGGCGCAGTCCGCGATCCGCCGCCGCGACGTGCAGAACGCGGTCACCGATCAGGTGGACGCCGCCCGGGACGCGGAGTCCGGCGTCAACATCGACGAGGAGATGACCAATCTCCTCACCTACCAGCGCGGATACGAGGCGGCCGGCCGGGTGCTGACCACCATCGACTCGATGCTGGACCAATTGATCAACCGTACCGGCATGGTCGGTAGGTAGGGGGAGCTCGGATGTCCAGTAGCCCCAGGGTCACCCAGAGCAGTATCCGGACCCGGACCATGGCGAGTCTGCAGCGCAATCTCAGCAAGACGCAGGTCGCCCAGGACCAGATCTCCAGCGGCAAGCAGCTCAAACGTCCGTCCGACTCGCCGACCGGCACGGTCACCGCGCTCCAGTTGCGCGGCGAGGTACGGGCGAACAAGAAGTACTCGGCGAACGCCGACGACGCGGTCGGCCGGCTCGGTACCGTCCAGGACACCCTGGGCAACTCGCTCGAACTGATCAACAAGGTGCGGGACCTGACCCTCGCGGCGATCAGCGACGGCGGCACCACATCGGACGCGAACGCGGCCCGGGCTGCCGAGCTGGAGCAGATCAAGGGCACCCTGGTGCAGTTCTCGAACAGCAAGTACCTGGACCGCCCGGTCTTCGGGGGATCCACACCGGACGCCGCGGCGTACGACTCGAACGGCGCCTACATCGGCGAGGAGGCGGGCGAGACGCTCCGGGCGATCGGCCCGAACGCCAAGGTCCGGGTCGACATCCGCGGTCCCGAGGCCTTCGGGAACGACTACCTCGTGGACGCGTCCGGCAACTACGTCGACGCGTCCGGCAACGCGGTCGCGGACGCCGACAGGGTGGCGAATCCGACCCAGTTGTTCCACGTGCTCGACAGCGTCATCAGTGCCATGAAGACCGGTGACTACACAGCCCTCAACACCGGGCTGCAGAACATCGACAAGGCGTCTGATCAGCTGAAATCCACTCTTTCGGACGTCGGTGCCCGATACAATCGGGTTACCCAGATGAAGCAGTCCGCTGAGGATCGCTTGATGTCCGTGTCGTCGCAGCTGTCCGATATCGAGGATGTCGACCTGCCCAAGGCGATCATGGAATTGCAGCTCCAGCAGACCTCGTATCAGGCCGCCTTGGCCGCAACGGCCAAGGTGATCCAGCCCTCGCTCATCGATTTCCTGAGGTGACCATGACTACTCGCTACGCGTCCCGACCGATCGAGGCAACCATGACCGACCCGGCGCTGGGCCTGCCGTCCATCCAGATGGCGGTACCCATGCCCGGTTTCCCGGCTCACCGGGAGTTCGTCCTGGTCCGGCTCAACGACGACGGTCTGCTCTACGCACTCACGTCGCTGGACAACCCGGAGCTCCGCTTCCTGGTCGCCCCGCCGGAGCCCTTCTTCCCGGAGTACGCGCCGGAGATCGACGAGTCGGTGTTCGCCGCGCTGAACACGAAGGACCCGGACCGTCTGCTGCTGCTGACCGTCATCACCGCCGGTCAGAACGAGACCACCGCGAATCTGCTCGCGCCGATCGTGGTGGACCGGGACACCATGCGTGCCATGCAGGTCGTCCTCACCGGGTCGACCTACCCGGCCCGCGCGATCATGCAGCGCGCCTTCTGACCCTCCACCGCTCCAGGCGCGGTCGCGGTTACCACGCGGCCGCGCCTTTTGCCATGCTGTCCGTTTGGCATGCTGTCCGTTCCATGGATGGAGGAGGGCACCGATGCTTGTGCTGACCCGCCGTGCCGGCGAGAGCGTGATGATCGGCGACGATGTCGTGATCACCGTGCTGGAGGCGCGGGGCGACGTCATCCGACTGGGTATTCAGGCCCCGCGCCACGTGCAGGTGCACCGCGAGGAGGTCTACCGCGAGCTTCAGGAGGCGAACCGGCAGGCCGCCTCCCCCACCGACGCCGCGGTCGAGGCCGTCACGAAGCTCGTGGAGAAGCCGGAGGAATGAGTGCGGGCGCGCCCGTCGTCTCCGCAGGCGACGGGCGTCTCCCTTTCTCCAGACCGAGGTCAAGACCCTTCCCGGGTACGACCGGAGCGCGCACCTCACCTGCACCGGCCACTGACCCGGGCCGACAACCTCCGGAGCCCACTCTCATCCTCGGACGGGAGAAGCCCGTCTCCTTCAGTCCGGGGGAGCGTTCAGTGGGTGCAGAGCGGGAAGCAGTCATCGGCGGCGCGGTCGGCACCGCGAGTCCGCTGGACCTGTCGGTGGATGCCCACGTGCACACCGGGTTCGCCGCCGGGCGGGACGCCGTCGGGGTGGTCGTCTCGGCCGCGGACCGTACCGGTCTCTCCGCCCTGACCTTCGCCGACCAGGCCGGCCCGGACACCACCTGGCTGACCGCGTACGCGGACGCCGTACGCCGGGCCCGGCACCGTACCGAGATGACGCTGCGGGTCGCCGTCGAGGTCGAGGTGGTCCGCGCGGACGGCTGGATCGCGCTCCCCGCCGACCTGGCGCAGCTCGACGCCCTCTCGGTCGCCGTCTCCGACCTGCCCCTCGGCGACCAGCTGCTGGACGCCCGTGAGGTCCGGTCCCGGATCACCGCCGGCGAGCTCACCGGCGAGCGGGTGGCCGAGGCCCTGATCGCCGCCACGGTGAAGGGCCTGGAGCGTGCCTCCCGGTACGTGCCCACCCAGCTGGCCCGCCCGCTCGCGCTGCTGGCCCAGGCCGGCGTGGACGACGCGGTGGTCTCTGCCGATCTGATCGCCGAGCTGGCCACCGCGTGCCGCAGCACCGGGACCGTCGTCGAGGTCAGCGAGGCGTGGCGCAGCCCGTCACCGCGTGTGGTGGCGCTGCTCCGCGAGACCGGCGTGCCGCTGGTGCCCGCGAGCGACGCCCGGTACGCCGCCGAGGTCGGCCACTGGCACTACCTGCGCCGTCTCTAGGCCCGGGGCCCCGATGGATCGGGGTGCCCGAAGGCCCGGGATGCGCGAAAGCGAACACGGGTCGCAGTTGCCTCCGTACTCTCTGTCATGCCAGCACTTCAGCATGGGAGAGTTGCCATGAGTATGGTTCAGCAGGCCATCGAGGTGAGTGCGCCGCTGCATACGGTGTACGAACAGCTCGCCGCGTTCGAGAACTACCCGCGGTTCATGACCGGGGTTCGGCAGGTGACCACCGCCGGCGACCAGACCCACTGGATCATGGAGGTGGACGGCAAGCGCCGCGAGTTCGACGCGCAGATCATCGAGCGCTCGGAGGACGAGCGGGTCTCCTGGTCGACCATGGAGGGGCCGCTGCTCGCCGAGACCATCACGCTGCGGCCGATGGGCGAGACGAAGACCCAGATCGTCGCGCAGCTGGAGGCCGACATCGCGTTCCTCATGCCCAGCGACCGGCACGGGCAGGAGTCGCTGAACCGGCGTCTCAAGGCCGACCTCACCACGTTCAAGGGCCTGGTGGAGAGCGGCGTGCTGGGCGGCCGCCCGATGCCGACCGGCGCCAGCACCAAGCGGATCGCCGGGCGCTCGCACACCCTGTTCGGCCCGGGCGACAACCCGGCCTCACCGGCGTCGGTCGCGGCCCGGATCCGCAACCGGATGGAGCCGGCGCCGAAACCCGGCGCGGGCTGGGACAGCGGCCCCGCCGACCTGGGCAACGCCGACCCGACCGGCACCGGCCTGACCGACAACCCGCTGCGCCATCCCGCGGGCCCGCCCACCAAGTCCGGCAGCGCCCGGATGGGCGGCCGCACCCCGCAGTCCGACATGTGGGGCAGCGGCATGCTGAACGAGGAGGACCGCGGTAGTGCCTGATCGCGGGTCCTCGACCAAGGCCGGTCCCCTCGGGGCCGGCCTTCTTCGTCAGCGGGGGCATGCCTTCTCCGGCTTCGTCAGCGGGGTACCGCCTCCAGCGTGACGATCAGCCGGGCGCCCTGCGGTGCGACGTGCTCGTAGCGGACCGTCCCGCCGTTCGCCTCGACCAGGTGCCGGACGATGAACAGGCCCAGCCCGGCACCGCGGATGAACCGCCCGAACACCTTCGGCAGCACGTCCGCCGGGATACCGGTCCCGCTGTCCTGCACCGTCAGCGTCACCGTTCCGGCCGTCTCCGGCGCCGCGGTGACCCGGATCGGCTCGGCGCCGTGCGTGGTCGCGTTCTTCAACAGGTTCTCCACCACCACGGCGAGGTGCCCGCGGTCGGCGAGCGCGGAGATCTCGTCGTCGATCGCGATCTCCACCGCGCCCGCGCCGGGGAGCTCCGCGCACACGCCGGTGACCAGCTCGCCGAGGGGGACCGGTACCCGGCGGGCGGTGACCGCGCCGGTGTCCAGCCGGAAGAGCAGCTGGAGGTCGTTCATCATCTTGATCAGCCGGCGGGTGTTCTTGTCGATCTTGGTGGCCAGCTCCAGCCGGATGTCCTCCGGCAGGTCCGCCCAGTCCGCGCAGAGCAGCTCGGCGAGGCTGGCGATCGAGCTGATCGGCTGCGCCACGTCGTGGGTCAGCATCGAGGTCAGGTCGTTCTTGAAGGCCAGCGCCGCGGCCAGCTCCTCGTTGCCGCGCTCCAGCTCGGCGGCGTGCTCGCTGAGCGCCTCCTCGGCCTGCTTGCGCTCGGCGATGTCGACGCAGGTCGCCACGTATCCGCGGGGCGCTCCGGCGGCGTCCGGGATGGCCGCCATGGTGGCCAGCACCGGGATCGTGGTGCCGTCCGCCCGGGGCAGCGTCCAGTCGCCACCGTCGCCGGGCGGCGGCAGGGGCGGCGGGTCGCGCAGCGCCCCCGGGTGCCCGGTCAGCTCCCGCCAGCGCCGGTTCACGTCGATCACCCGGTAGTTCGCGTCGAGGACCATGACGGCCTCGTTCATCGACTGCAGCAGGGTGTCGGCGAAGTCCTGCCGGTCCCGCAGCTCGGCGACCAGGTGCCGTTGCCTGCGGTCGGCCACGTCGAGGGTGCGTACCAGAAAGGCCAGGAGGCCCAGCAGAGCGAGGGCCGCGAGGATCGCACCGGTGCTCACCGCCGCGACCGGCTTGCTCACGCCACTGCGCGCGGCGAAGACGCTGACCAGCGCGGCGATCACCGGCGCGGCGAGCAGTGCCGGGGCCAGCCGGCGGACGGCCGTCCGCGGCCCGGAGTCGTCCAGGGTGCGCAACGGCCCGGCCTCGGGCCGGGCCAGGATCGCGCCGGCGGTGAGGGCGAGCAGGCCGCCGGCCAGGTAGAGGGGCATCACCCCGCCGGGACCCTGCCCGGCGGGGAAGACCGGGGCGAAGAGCCGGGGTACCAGCGCGACCAGCGCGATGATCGCGGCGCCGAGCAGCAGCGGATCGGCCACCCGGATCGGCACCGCGCCGGCCCGCCGGGGGACGCGCAGGTCCAGGCAGGCCAGGGCGAGCCCGGAGAGGAGGGCGGCGACCGCGGCGGCCGGGTGGGTGTCGAGCACGGCGGCGCCGAGTCCGGCCGCGGTGAGCGCGAGGACGGCGGCGGCTCCGGTCCGCAGCCGGTCGACGGTGCCGGCGGCCGACGGTACGACCTGGAGCAGCAGCGCGATCCCGGCCGGAAGCAGCGCGACCGCCGGCGCGGGGCTGAGCCCGTCCGGCGGTACGCCGTCGTCAGAGGTGTGCGTGTTCAGCAGGCCGATCACGGCGACTGCTACACCGGCACACCCGGCGAGTATCCGGGACAGCCGGCCCACGCCACGCGCCGCGATATGCACATATCCCCCCATGACGTGAGGAAATGAGCATAACGCGGCCCTCGGTAGTTGGAACCGGTCCAGCGGTTACTTGCCCGCCCAGCCGAACCCTTCCTCCAGGCGGATCTTGCTCGCCACCTTCGTGAGCTCGGCGTGGTGCCGGTTCGCGTGGTGCCCGCAGAAGGCCAGGTCGCCGCCGCTGTGCAGAGTCACCTCCAGCTTGGCGGCCGACCCACAGCGATCGCAGCGCTCGGTCAGCTCGCCGACGGTGTCGATCTCGGGCGACAGCAGGGTGGTCATATCGCTCTCCTTGCTCGGTGGCGGTGTGCAGCGGTCCTGACAGGGGGTAGATCGGCCCCCGCTAGAACGGATTTAGTCCTTCCCCCTATGGAACCGCTGTGATCCCCGCGATCGTCGCGGGCGGTACCCGTGCAACCCGAGAGCACCCCGGAGAGACCCGGTACCGCTATCTCCGCTCCCCAACATTTCCCTCAGTTGTCCTCGGCATGCCCCCGGGCCGAGCCAGACGAGAGGAAGACTCAGAATGTTCGGTTCCGACGCCCGTCGCCTCGCCGTACGTCTCACGGCTGTCGCGAGCGCCGCCACCGCCACTCTTCTCGGCTTCACCGGTCCGGCCTCGGCCGTTCCGTCGGCCCCGTCGGCCGGGCTCGCGCCCGCCACGGAGGCCCGGGTCATCGGCGCGGGCGTCGAGGGCGCCATCGCCGGCAGCTACATCGTCGTGCTCGAGCCCGGCGCGGCGGCGGTCACCGCCGTCTCGCGTGCGCTGGTCCGGGAGTACGGCGGCACGGTCGTCGCCGACTACCTCTCCACGGTACGCGGATTCCACGCGGAGATGACCGCATCGCAGGCCGCCCGCCTCGCCGTCGACCCGGCCGTCCACTACGTCGAGCAGGACGCGGTGGTCAGCGCGACCGCCGTCAAGCAGAACCCGGTGTGGAGCCTGGACCGGATCGACCAGCCGTCCCTGCCGCTCTCCAAGTCCTACACGTACCGCTCGGCGAAGAACGTCACGGCGTACGTCATCGACACCGGCATCCGCACCGGCCACCGCGAGTTCGGCGGCCGGGCGAGCAGCGGCTGGGACTTCGTCGACGACGACCGGACCGCCAACGACTGCAACGGTCACGGCACCCACGTCGCCGGCACCATCGGCGGTGCCACCTACGGCGTGGCCAAGGACGTCAAGCTGGTCGGCGTCCGGGTGCTGGGCTGCGACGGCTCCGGGTCGTACGCGGACTTCATCGCCGGCGTCGACTGGGTGACCGCGCACGCTCAGCTGCCCGCGGTCGCCAACATGAGCATCGGCGGCCCGACCAGCAAGGCCCTCGACGACGCGGTCCGCCGCTCGATCGCCAAGGGTGTCACGTACACCATCGCCGCCGGCAACGAGCGCATGAACGCCTGCGAGTCCTCGCCGGGCGACACCCCGGAGGCGATCACCGTAGGCGCGGTGGACAACGCCGACAAGCGGGCCTCCTTCTCCAACTACGGCTCCTGCCTCGACCTCTTCGCCCCGGGCGTCAACATCCGCTCGGCGTCGTGGAAGTCGGCCACCGGTACCCAGATGATGAGCGGTACCTCGATGGCGAGTCCGCACGTGGCCGGCGCCGCCGCTCTGCTGCTCGGCCTGCACCCGGCCTGGACGCCGAAGCAGGTCCGCGACGACCTGGTCCGGCACGCCGGCGCGGGGCTGGTCCGCGCGCGGGCCCAGGGTTCGCCGAACCGCCTGCTCTACACCGGCTACCTGAACGCCTCGACCGGTGGCGTGGCGAAGGCCCCCGCCCGCCGTTGAATGCGTCTGACTCATACGCCGCGCGACGCTCCTGTGCGTTGCGCGGCGTTGTGTATTCCCTGCTCGCGGAATGTCCAACCCTCGCGCCCGGCGGCGGATAGCGTGAAACCGACCCCAGCCCGAGGAGGACCGAATGTCCGAGGCGCCGGTCGCAACGCCGACCATCCTGCTCGTCGACGATGAAGAAGATCTGCGCGACATCATGCGCCGCATGCTGCAGAAACGCGGGTTCGCGCCTCTGGTGGCGGGCGACCCCGACGAGGCCCTGGCGATCCTCCAGGAACAGGCCGGCACCGTGGACGTCCTGGTCACCGACCTGACCCTGCCGGGTGGGGCGTCCGGCGGGGAACTCGCCGCGAAGGCCGTCGCGATGTACCCCGAGCTCAAGGTGATTTTCATCTCCGGCCTGCCCAAGGACATCGCGGTGGCCAAGGGCCTGGTCGGCGAGGACGCCCTCCTGGTGAAGAAGCCGTTCACCGCGGGCTCGCTGATCGAGGCGGTGAACGAGGTCCTGGGGAGGAACTAACCCCTCTCCATGGCCCAGGGCAGCGTGAGTTCGCCCAGCCGCCAGCGTGCCGGGCCGTCCAGCACCGGCCAGCCGTCGGCGCGCATCCGGCGTACGGTCGCCAGCCATCGCTGCCGCGGCCCGAACGGCGTCGCCTCGGTCTCCCATGCCCGCCCGAGCGCGCGCAGCAGCTCGTGCACCGGATGGCCGGGCACGTTGTGGTGGATCAGCGCCTTCGGCAGCCGCTCCGCGAAGATCGCCGGATGCTCCAGTACGGGCAGCCGCGCGGAGAGCGTCAGGGTCAGCGGCCGGCCGTTCTCGACCACCGTCCACGTGGCGATCCGGCCCAGCTCGTCACAGGTGCCCTCGACCAGCAGCGCGCCGGTCGCGGTCATCTGCCGCCAGGCCGCGAACACCTCCTGTTCGGCGTACTGCCGAAGCACGTTGAACGCGCGGACCAGCACCGGAGAGAGCCCGGCCAGCTCGAACCCGCCGCGCCGGAACTCCAGCCACGGCGGGTCGGCGAACGGCAGGGCCGCCGCCACCCGTTCCGGATCGATCTCCAGCCCGATCACCGTGACGTCCTTCCGGACCGCGGCCGCCAGCCTGCCGCGCAGCTCCACGGCGGTCACCGGTGAGGCGCCATAACCGAGATCGATCACGGTGGGCGTGCTCGCCGCCCGCAGGATCCGGTCCATCCGGTACGCGATGAAGTTGTCCACCCGCCGCAGCCGGTTGGGGTTCGTGGTGCCCCGGGTGATCGCGCCGACCGGCTTGGTCACTGACTCAGAGCTCCCGGTGCACCTTGTGCTGCGCGGCCTGGGCGATCGGGCGGACCACCAGCCGGTCGATGTTGACGTGCTGCGGCCGGGTCGCGGCGAACGCGATGATGTCCGCGATGTCCTCGGCGACCAGCGGCTCCTTCACCCCGGCGTAGACCGCACCCGCCTTCGCGGTGTCCCCGCCGAACCGGTTGACGGCGAACTCGTCGGTCCGCACCATCCCCGGGTCCACCTCGACCACCCGGACCGGTTTGCCGACGATCTCCAGGCGCAGCGTGCCGACCAGGGCGGTCTGGGCGTGCTTGGCCGCGACGTACCCGCCGCCGCCCTCGTACGGCGTGAAGGCCGCGGTGGAGCCGACCGTCACGATCGTCCCGGCGCCGCTCGTCTCCAGGGCCGGGAGCAGGGCCTTGGTGACCCGCAGGGTGCCGAGCACGTTGACGTCGTACATCCACTGCCAGTCGTCGATGGAGCCGGACGCGACCGGGTCCACGCCGCGCGCCCCGCCGGCGTTGTTGACCAGCAGCGTGAGCGGGCCGCCCAGCGCCTCCACGGCGGTGGCGAGGGTGGCCACCGACTCGTCCGAGGTGACGTCGCAGGCGACCGCGGTGGCGCCCTCGCCGATCTCCTTGACCAGGGCGGCCAGCCGGTCCACCCGGCGGGCCGCGGCGACGACGTGGAAACCCTCGGCGGCGAGACGGCGGGCGGTCGCCGCACCGATCCCACTGGACGCGCCGGTGACGACAGCGATGTTCTGCATGCTCCGATCTTCCCCCATGACTTGAGTCACCCCGGCGCTCTCGCGTAGTGGTTCAGCGCACGCCGATGGGGAAGATGAACTCGGCGCAAAGACTTTTACGCATACAGGCTTTTACACACACAGGCTTGCGGAGGGAATCATCGTGGCTGAGCTACGGCCGGACGTCCGCTGGCCCACCCCGCGTCGGATAGCCACCCTCTCGGTGCACACCTCGCCGCTGGAGCAGCCCGGCACCGGTGACGCCGGCGGGATGAACGTGTACATCGTCGAGGTCGCCAAACGACTGGCCGCCCGGGGCGTCGAGGTGGAGATCTTCACCCGGGCCACCGCGAGCGAGCTGCCGCCGATGGTCGAGATGGTGCCCGGCGTGCACGTACGCCACGTCACCGCGGGTCCGTACGAGGGCCTCGACAAGGAGGAGCTGCCCTCCCAGCTCTGCGCGTTCACCACCGGGGTACTGCGCGCCGAGGCGGCCCACCCGCCGGGCCACTACGACCTGATCCACTCGCACTACTGGCTCTCCGGGCAGGTCGGCTGGCTGGCCCGGGAGCGCTGGGGCGTGCCGCACGTGCACACCGCGCACACCCTGGCCAAGGTGAAGAACCGGCTGATCGCCGTCGGTGACCGGCCGGAGCCCAAGGCCCGGGTGATCGGCGAGGAGCAGGTGGTCGCCGAGTCCGACCGGCTGGTCGCCAACACCGGCTTCGAGGCGCAGGACCTGATCGACCACTACCAGGCCGACCCGGATCGGGTCAGCGTGGTGCAGCCCGGTGTCGACCTCTCGCGCTTCCGCCCCGGCTCCCGCGACCGGGCCCGGTTCGGGCTGCCCGAGCACGGCCGGATCGTCGCGTTCGTCGGCCGGATCCAGCCGCTGAAGGCCCCCGACGTGCTGATCTCCGCCCTCGCCGAGCTGCGCGCCCGCGGCACCACCGACGTCACGCTGGTGATCTGCGGCGGCCCGAGCGGCAGCGGCCTGGACCGCCCGACCGCGCTGATCGAGCTGGCCGCCTCGCTCGGCGTCACCGGCTCGGTGGTCTTCCTGCCGCCGCAGACCGGTGCCGACCTGGCCGCTCTCTACCGCGCCGCCGACCTGGTCGCGGTGCCCTCCTACAACGAGTCCTTCGGCCTCGTCGCCCTGGAAGCCCAGGCCTGCGGTACGCCGGTGGTCGCGGCGGCCGTCGGTGGGCTGGTCACCGCGGTCCGGGACGGAGACAGCGGCGTGCTGGTCGACGGGCACGACCCAGCCGACTGGGCACGCGTGCTGGACCGCCTCTTCGCGGCACCGGCGTACCGTCATCGTCTCGCGGCGGGCGCCGTCGCCCACGCGTCCCAGTTCTCCTGGGACCGCACCGCGGACAAGCTGATCTCGGTCTACCGTGACGCGGTACGCGCACACCGGGCGATGATCGCCGCCCGTCTGGAGGGAGCGACCTGCGCATGGTGACCGAGCTGATCGAGCGGGTGCTGACCGACCGCGAGCTGGACTGGGAGCCGACCGGCGAGTCGTCCTACGTGGTCACGCTGCCCGGCGTGCACAAGCTGAAGACCGCGGTCAACCTGATCGTCGGCGAGCACTCGCTGCGGATCGAGTCGTTCGTGATGCGCCGCCCGGACGAGCGCCACGAGGACCTCTGGGCCTGGCTGCTGCGCCGCAACTCCCGGATGTACGGCGTCGCCTTCTCCATCGACCAGGCCGGCGACGTCTACCTGACCGGTCGCGTCTCGCTCAAGTCCGTCGACGAGGACGAGCTGGACCGCATTCTCGGTTCGGTCCTCACGTACGCCGACGAGTCGTTCGACACGATGCTCGAGATCGGCTTCGGCACCTCGATCCGCCGCGAGTGGGAGTGGCGCGTCAAGCGCGGCGAGTCCGTCGCCAACCTCCAGGCCTTCAAGCACCTGGCCCCCGGCGCCGACTCCTGAGCGCCCCCGTTCGTGCACTCTGGACAACGCTGCTGACGTGCTGAAACGGCCCCCGATTTCACGGCGATGTCGCCTTCCGGCAACCTTGGGTAGCATCGCACTGTTTCGATGCTCGTCATTTTCCCCATCCCGTAACAGTCATAATTTCCGCCAGTGCCGAAGAGCCCGGACGAGTGATTGCCGGATCGTCCGATCGGTTGGTTGTTGGCGTTTGTGACGGTCGAGACAGATGTCGACACTGAATCGGCTTGTGACACTTGACTGGTGCAACTAGCGTGGTCGATGGACGTCGAGCCGTTAGTTCGGGGAACGGGGCGATCAGCAATGATCGCCGCGGCACGACGTTTGGGGACGGGTGGCATCAGCCGTTGGGGGACGGCGCGACCCGAGACCGGCGGTTAGTGCGGGCGACGCCTATGGGGATGGGGGTCGCCCGCCGCCGCCGGCGCCTACGGAGTTGGGGCCGCTGCCGACGCCTTTGTTTCGAGCGTGTTGAGCCATCCGCGCCTTCGATCTTTTATCCGGCCAATACCCCACGCACCCCCATTCCTCCGTGTTCCGGCATTCCCCACTCCTCCCACCGCGGAACGACTGTCCGATGTGTTCTCCCGCCATGGGAACGCTCCCGCACCACTTCCCCACACCTTCTCCCCATCTTTTGTCCCTCCCCGTTTCCCCAAACCCCCTCCACCCCCTTCTCCTCCCCGACTCGCCCCACCCCCCAACGCCCCGAGCTCCTCAACTCCCCGCGCGCGT
>NZ_JBFAYF010000011.1:155142-185067 GCF_040681165.1 Actinoplanes sp. NPDC051851
TGTCCCTCCCCGTTTCCCCAAACCCCCTCCACCCCCTTCTCCTCCCCGACTCGCCCCACCCCCCAACGCCCCGAGCTCCTCAACTCCCCGCGCGCTTCCCCGCGCCCTAGCCCTTCGACCTCGCCCCGCACTCCAACCGAGGTCGTCCTGCCTCATCCGCCAGAGCCGCCGCAGCACACGTTCCCGGTCTGCGGGCGGCCGCAGCGCCCGTTCCCGGTCAGCGGGGCGGCCGCAGCGCACGTTCCCGGTCTGCGGGGCGGCCGCAGCGCACGTTCCCGGTCTGTGGGGCGGCAGGAGCACACGTTCCCGGTTCGTGGGGCGGCCGCAGCACACGATCACGGTTCGTGTGCTTGCGCCGCCCTCCAGCGGGCGGCAGGGCGACGCGATCGGCCAGCGTGCGCTCGCACCGCCCCTACGAGGGAGTCAACGTGTGCTTGCGCCGCCCTTGCAGGCGCCGACGTGTGCTCGCGCCGCTCTTGCAGGTGCCGGCGTGTGCTCGCGCCGCCCTCGGGGGAGTCGAGGTGCGCGCGTCGCCCTCGTGAGCGCCGGTGTGCGTCCTCGCCGGCCCCACGAGAAACGGCGTGTGCGTTCGGTCGCTGGGCGTGGACGGCGGTACCGGGATCGAGTGGCCGGTTACGGCGTGGATGCTGGGGACAGGTCGGGCGAAGTGGCCGGGGGGACCGGAGGGGGTGCTGACACGACGGGCGTACCGGAGAGGGCGGCACGGCGAGCCCGCGCGGGAGCGGCCAGCAGTTGACCCGCCGCGGCGATGGCGCAGAGGGTGAAACACCCGACCCACAGCGCCGTCCCGCCGAGTCCCTGCAGGACCAGGCCGCCCAGGATGGGTGCCAGTGCCGTCCCGATCGACCAGGAGAGGGAGTTCAAGCCCTGGTAGCGGCCCCGCAACGACGGTGGGGAGAGGGCCGCGATCAGGGTGGCGTTGCTCGGGGACTGGAGCATCTCGCCGAAGGTCCAGACGATGACCGTGGCGGCGAAGGTCCAGGCCGGGCCGGCGACGGCGACCAGGCCGAAGCCGACGCCGATGATCAGGACGCCGACGGCCAGGACGCGGGAGACGTCGTGGGCGCCGACCAGTCGGGGGATGAAGAGCTGGCCGAGGACGATCATCACGCCGTTGACCGCGATCACCCAGCCGTAGGTGGCGGCGGAGAGGCCGTCGGCGAGCATGGTGATCGGCAGGGTCGAGGTGTGCTGCATCATGACCAGCACCGAGGCCAGGTTGAGAAGCAGGAAGACCAGGAAGACGCGGTCCCGCAGCACGGTCAGCATGCCGCCCGGCGGGGTGTGCCCGGTGTGGCGGTGTGCCGGGCGGGTCTCGGCGAGGAAGAGCAGGGTGATCGTCGCGGTGACCAGGGTGGTGCCGGCGTCGATCGCGAAGAGCAGGAAGTAGTCGGCCTGGGCGGCGAGGCCGGCGGCGACCGCGGCGAGTGCGAAGCCGAGGTTGATCGCCCAGTAGTTCAGCGAGTATGCCCGGACGCGGTCGCGTTCGGGGACGACGTCGACCATCATCGCGGAGAAGGCCGGCCGGACGCCCTCGGTGAAGACGCCGAGCAGCATCGCCGCGGCCAGGATCTGCGGGAACGTCTCGGCCAGCCCGAGTGTGAGCATCAGCACGGCGGCGCCGGACTGGGCCAGGAGCATGGTCGGGCGGCGGCCCCAGCGGTCGGCGAGGACGCCGCCGGTCATCGTGCCGATCGCGCCGCCGACGCCGTAGAGCCCGAGGACCAGGCCGGCCTGGCTCTGGGTGAAGTGGCGCTCGGCGGTGAGGTAGATGCTGAGGAAGAGCACCACGAACGCGCCGACCCGGTTGATCAGCGTGCCGGTCCAGAGGAACCAGAACTGTCTCGGCAATCCTCCGGCAGCCTGCCGCAGCCAACCCCGCACGATGCCTCCCCGTAAGCAGTGAAAACCGCGAAGTACCCTTACAACCTAGGGGACGGCGCAACCGGGTTTCCGCTGGGGGAAGATGAGGTCATGACTGGAACCCTGGTGCTGTTGCGACACGGCAACAGCGAGTGGAACGCCAAGAACCTCTTCACCGGCTGGGTCGACGTGGACCTGGACGCCAAGGGTGAGGACGAGGCCCGGCGCGGTGGCGAACTGCTCAAGGAGCAGAACGTGTTGCCCGATGTGGTGCACACGAGTCTGCTGCGGCGCGCGATCCGGACCAGCGAGATCGCCCTGCACATCACGGACCGGCACTGGATCCCGGTGAAGCGTTCGTGGCGGCTCAACGAGCGGCACTACGGCGCGCTGCAGGGCAAGGACAAGAAGCAGACCCTGGAGACGTACGGCGAGGAGCAGTTCATGCTCTGGCGCCGGTCGTACGACGTCCCGCCGCCCCCGATCGAGGACGACTCCGAGTTCTCCCAGGCCGCCGACCCCCGGTACGCATCGTTGCCGCCGGAGATCAAGCCGAAGGCGGAGTGCCTCAAGGACGTGCTGGAGCGCGCCCTGCCGTACTGGTACGACGCGATCGTCCCGGACCTCCGGGCCGGTAAGACGGTGCTGGTCGCGGCGCACGGCAACTCGCTGCGCGCCATCGTCAAGCACCTGGACGGGATCTCCGACGAGGCGATCGCCAAGCTGAACATCCCGACCGGCATCCCGCTCCGCTACGACCTGGACGCCGACCTGCGCCCGGTCACCGCGGGCGGGACGTACCTCGACCCGCAGGCCGCCAAGGAGGCCGCCGCCGCGGTGGCGAACCAGGGCCGCTGATCTTGAAAAGGGGCCGGGGCGACAGCCCCGGCCCCGGAGAAGCTAGGAATTCTGCCCGGTCACCAGGTAGATCGTGTGCTCGGCGATGTTCACCGCGTGGTCGGCGAACCGCTCGTAGAAGCGGCCGAGCAGCGCCCCGTCGATCGCCGTCTCGGCGCCGTAGGGCCAGTCGTCGGCGAGCATGATGCGGAACAGCTCCCGCTCCAGGTCGTCGATCGCGTCGTCGTCCTTCTCCAGCTCACCGGCGCGGACCGGGTCGGGGTCGGCGAGCACCGCGGTGATCTTCTCGGCCATCTGGTCGGCGACCTCGGCCATCTGCTTGAAGACCGGGCGCAGTTCGGCCGGGACGGCGGGCGACGGGTGCCGGCGGGCGGCGGTCTTCGCCACGTGCTCGGCCAGGTCGCCCATCCGCTCCAGGTCGCTGGAGATGTGCAGCGCGGTGATGACCCGGCGCAGGTCGACGGCGACCGGGGCCTGCCGGGCGATGGTGTCGGCGACCTTCGCCTCGACCTGGAGGTGGATCTCGTCGACGTCGGCGTCGCGCTGAATGACGGACTCGGCCGCCTTCAGGTCGGCGGTCAGCAGGGCGGTCGTCGCCTTCCGCAGCGCGGCGCGCACCGACTCCGCCATCGTCACCAGCAGGCGGCTCACCTCGGTGAGATCTGCCTGGAACTCCTCGCGCATATGAAAGCTTCCGCTCCTTCGGGGCCGGCCCAGGGCAGGGCTTGGCCGGTTGGTGTGGCCCACGCTAGGTCGGCCCGGCAGCGCCAACATGAACACCGGTGAACGACGCCAGGCCTAGTGGTGAATATTGCACGACGCGCGCCCGATTCGTCCCATTAGCCTTGTGGTCCAGGTAAACAATGACCCTACGATCGCAGCGTGGAATGGGAATACGCCGCCGGCATTGCCTCAGCCGCGCTCGCCGTCGGTGTCGGGGCTGGGCTGGCTCTCGCCCGATTCCGCCGGCCCTCGCCGGACGGATCGGCCCAGGCCGCTCCGCCGGAGGGGAGAGCTGCCATCGAACCGGACGACGATCGCCCGGCAGGCAAGAACGGAATGAAGGGTCTCGGCCGCAAGAGCCTGGACTCGCTGCGCGTCGGTGTGGTGGTGCTCGACGCCGACGACCACCCGGTGCTGGTGAACCCGGCCGCCCGGGCCATGGGACTGCTGCGTTCCGGCGGGGCGCCCGGCACCATCGCCGCGCACCCGATCCTGCGTACTCTCGCGGGCCAGGTACGCCGTACGGGCGTACGCCGGGAAGTAGAACTTGATCTTCCAAGGGGTCGTGCCGGTGGTGCGCACGCCCCGCTTGGCCTGCACCTGCGTGCCGTGGCGCTGAACTCGACACACGTCGCCGTCGAGGCGGCCGATGTGACCGAGTCGCATCGCCTCGCCCGGGTCCGGCGGGACTTCGTGGCGAACGTGAGCCACGAGCTGAAGACGCCGATCGGGGCGCTGCAACTGCTCGCCGAGGCGCTGCTGGACGCCACCCAGCTGCCCGAGACGGCGATCGAGGCGCAGACCGAGGACCTGCTGGCCGCCCGGCGCTTCGCCGAGCGGATCCACCACGAGTCGGCCCGGATGGGACGCCTCGTCAACGAGCTTCTCGAGCTCACCCGGCTGCAGGGCGCCGAGCCGCTGCCCAACCCGGAGCCGGTCTCGATGGACTGGGTCTTCGCCGAGGTGCTGGACCGGACCCGGACCACCTCCTCGGCCAAGGGCATCGAGGTCTCCTACGCGGGGACCAAGGGCGCCATGGCGTACGGCAGCGACAGCCAGATCGCCACCGCGGTGACCAACCTGGTGGAGAACGCGATCGCGTACTCCGGGGAGGACACCAAGGTCGAGCTGACCATGCGGCAGAGCGACGACTGGCTCGAGATCGACGTCGCGGACCAGGGCATCGGTATCGCCCCGCACGACGTCGACCGGATCTTCGAGCGGTTCTACCGGGCTGATCAGGCCCGGTCCCGCGCGACCGGCGGGACCGGCCTCGGCCTCGCCATCGTGAAGCACATCGCCACCAACCACGGTGGCCGTGTCGACGTGACCAGCGCCCTCGGCGACGGCTCTACGTTCACCTTGCGCCTACCGGCGCGACCTCCGGAATCCCCCTCGCCGTCATCGACGGCAACTGAGATCGAGTCTGGCGTGGCCCGGCGTTGACCAGGTCACCGATGACGGAAGGAACTTCATTGGCCCGCGTGCTCGTGGTCGAGGACGAGGAGTCGTTCTCCGACGCCCTGTCGTACATGCTGCGTAAGGAAGGGTTCGAGGTCTCGGTCGCGGCGACCGGCACCTCCGCGCTCACGCAGTTCGACCGGACCGGTGCCGACATCGTGCTGCTCGACCTCATGTTGCCCGAGATGTCCGGCACCGAGGTGTGCCGCCAGCTCCGGCAGCGGTCCGCCGTCCCGATCATCATGGTCACGGCCCGGGACAGCGAGATCGACAAGGTCGTCGGACTGGAGATCGGTGCGGACGACTACGTCACCAAGCCGTACTCGCCCCGGGAGCTGGTGGCCCGGATCCGTGCCGTGCTGCGCCGCCAGGGCGGCGAGGCGGCCGAGGTCAGCGCTCCGACGCTGGCCGCCGGCCCGGTCCGGATGGACGTCGAGCGGCACGTGGTGACCGTCGACGGTGCCGGTGTCCAGCTGCCGCTGAAGGAGTTCGAGCTGCTCGAGCTCCTGCTCCGCAACGCGGGCCGGGTGCTCACCCGCGGCCAGCTGATCGACCGGGTCTGGGGCGCCGACTACGTCGGTGACACCAAGACCCTGGACGTGCACGTCAAGCGGCTGCGCTCCAAGGTCGAGCCGGAGCCGAGCGCCCCGCGCTACATCGTCACGGTGCGTGGCCTGGGCTACAAGTTCGAGCCCTAGGGCTTCCCGGCGATCCGCCCGGCCGCCACGGTGGCCGGGTGGATCGCGACCAGGCCGGACCTCAGGCGGGCGGCGCAGAGTTCGGCGAGCTTTGCGTACGCCGCCTCCCCGACCAGTTCGGTGAGCTCCGGTGCGTACGTCACGTACATCGGCTCGGTGCCGACGTGTGCGTCCGGTGCCGACGTGCACCACCAGGCCAGGTCGTGACCGCCCGGCCCCCAGCCACGCCGATCGAACTCGGTCAGCGTGGACTGGAGCAGCTTGGTCCCGTCCGGTCGCTTGATCCAGTCCTGTTCGCGCCGGACCGGCAGCTGCCAGCAGACGTCCGGCTTGTACGTCAGCGGGTGCACCCCGTCCCGCAGCGCCTGGGCGTGCAGCGCGCACCCGCCGCCCCCGGCGAAGTCGTCCTCGTTGAGGAAGACGCACGGGCCGTCCTCCGAACGGGTGGCGGTCCGCCGGGCCGGCGAGGACCCGTCGACGGTGTCCATCTCGGTCCAGTTCTTGAACCCGCGCCGGTAGTGCTGCCAGGTCTGCGGGGTGAGTTTCGCCGCGGCGGCCTTGACCCGGCGCTCGTCGTCGGCGTCGGTGAAGAACGCGCCGTGCGAGCAGCAGCCGTCCTCGGCGCGACCGGGCACGATGCCCCGGCAGGCGGAGCCGAAGACGCAGGTCCACCGGGAGAGCAGCCAGGTCAGGTCGGCCCGGACCAGGTGCTGCTCGTCGGCGGGGTCGAGGAACTCGATCCATTCCCGAGGGAAGTCGAGACCCACCTCGGCGGGCGACTGCGTGCGGCTCATCCGGGTCAGCGTACGCGCTTCCGTGGATCATGACCGTTTAGCACTGATATATCCGGGCGTCGCGGGCGCGGCTACCCTTGAGACGTGACTTCCCGCGTACCCGTGCTCCTCTCCAGCTCCTCGGTCTTCCCCGAGCCGACGGCGGCCGCGTTCGAGATGGCGGCCACGGTGGGCTACGACGGACTCGAGGTCATGGTCTGGACCGACGCCGTGAGCCAGGACGCCGGGGCCCTGCGCGGCCTCGCCGACCACTACGGCGTCCCGGTCCGCTCGATCCACGCGCCCTGCCTGCTGGTCACCCAGCGGGTGTGGAGCTCCGACCCCTGGGAGCGGCTGACCCGCGCCGCCCAGCTCGCCGAGACGCTCGGCGCCCCCACGGTGGTGGTGCACCCGCCGTTCACCTGGCAGCGCGACTACGCCCGCAACTTCGCGGCCGGCCTGGCCAAGGTGCAGGCCCGCCACCCGGACATCGCCTTCGCGGTGGAGAACATGTTCCCGGTCAAGATGGCCGGCCGCTGGTTCGTGCCCTACACCCCGGGCTGGGACCCGACCGAGACCGGCTTCCCGGCGTACACACTGGATCTCTCGCACTGCGCCGCCTCCCGGATCGACGCCGTCGAGATGGCCGACCGGATGGGTTCCGCACTGAGCCACGTCCACCTGGGCGACGGCACCGGCGAGGGCCGCGACGAGCACCTGGTCCCGGGCCGCGGCAACCAGCCCTGCGCCGAGATCCTCCGCTCCCTCGCCGCCCGCGGCTTCACCGGCTCGGTCGCCCTCGAGATCAACACCCGCAAGGCCGCCAGCCGCCCGGCCCGCGAGGCCGACCTCCGCGAGGCCCTCGAGTTCGCCCGCGAGCACCTCTCACCCACGGCCATCCCTTCGGCGTGAGGCAGATGTCGTAGCGGGGTTCCGGGGCGGCGTGCGTGAGTGGTCGCGCTCGACGCGACGTCCGTGCGCGGTCAAGGCCGTTGCGCGCCGCAAGGTTCTGGCTGGTGCTCAGGGGTGTCTCAGCGAAGCGAGACACCCCTGAGCACCAGCCAGAAAGACCGGGCCGCCTCGCCCCGCGCACCCGGCGATCAGGCCGGCGTGAGGGTCTCGGCCGCGGGCTCGGGGGCCAGCACTGCCTGCTCCGGGGCGAGCGCCGCCCGCTTGCGAGCCCGGTGCGCCGCCACGTGCGAGCGGGTCGCGCACCGCTCCGAGCAGAACCGGCGGCAGTTGTTCGACGACGTGTCCAGGTAGACGTTGCCGCAGCGCTCGTCGGCGCAGATGCCGAACCGGGCGCTGCCGTACTCGCAGAGCCAGACGGCCAGCCCCCACACCGCGCCGGCCAGGAACTCCGCGCTCGCCGACGACCCGCGGCTGGCCACGTGCATGTGCCAGTCGCTCGCGTCGTGCCCGGAGATGCGTGGCTGCACCGGGTACGCCTCCAGCAGCGCGTTCAGCTCGTTGACCGCCTCGCCGTCGCGGCCGCTGGTCCCGTACTCGAAGACCTCGCGGAGACGGCGCTGGGCGCGACGGAACACCGCCAGGTCCTTCTCCACCACCTGATCGCGCATGTAGCCCTGTTCTCCGGTGAACAGAGCCCGGAGACCGGCGAGATCGTCAAGCCCGGCGTTGACGAGGTCCACCGCGGTCCGGGCGTACGCATCGAAGTTCACCCGACAACGGTAGCCGTAACCGGCCGGGAGGTGCGATTCCTCGGGCGGCACTGACGCGCCGGTGTTCGCCGGGCCGGTTACGCTCGCCCCATGCTCCGTACCCTGTTTCTCGCCGCGGCCGGCTCCGCCCGGCTGGAGCGGCTGGTCGAGTCCGCGCCCGCCGGCAAGGCGATCGTCAGCCGGTTCGTCGCGGGCGAGACGGCCGCCGACGCTCTCCGTACCAGCCGCGAGCTGGCCGACGACGGTCTCGGGATCAGCCTGGACTACCTGGGTGGCGAGACCGTGACGCCGGAGCAGGCCGAGGCCGTCCGGGACGCGTACGTCGCACTGCTCGCCGGCCTCAGGGAGACGGGGCTGACCCCGGCCGCCGAGGTGAGCCTCAAGCTCTCCGCGCTGGGCCAGCGCCTGGACGAGAAGCTGGCATACGAGAACGCCCGTGCGGTCTGCGCGGCCGCCGCCGACGCGGGCACCGCCGTGACCCTGGACGCCGAGGACCACACCACCACGGACGCCACCCTGGAGACCCTGGCCGATCTGCGGCGGGACTTCCCGTCGACCGGTGCCGTGCTGCAGGCGTACCTGCGCCGTACCGAGGGCGACTGCCGGGAGCTCGCCACCGCGGGTTCCCGGGTCCGGCTCTGCAAGGGCGCGTACGCGGAGCCCGAATCGGTCGCCTTCCAGTCGGCGCTGGACGTCGACAAGTCGTACGTGCGCTGCCTGAACATCCTGATGTCCGGCGAGGGCTACCCGATGGTCGCCACCCACGACCCCCGCCTGATCGCCATCGCCGAGGACCGTGCCCGCTGGTTCGACCGCTCCACCGGCGAGTACGAGTTCCAGCTCCTCTACGGCGTCCGCACCGAGGAACAGGCCCGCCTCGCCGCCGGCGGCCAGTCCGTCCGCGTCTACCTCCCGTACGGCTCCCAGTGGTACGGCTACCTGATGCGCCGCCTCGCCGACCGCCCCGCGACCCTCACCACCCTCCCCCGCTCCCTCACCCGCCGCTGACCCACCCTGCCCTCACCCCACCCCGCCTCACCCCACCCCGCCCTCACCCGCCGCTGACCCGCCCGCCGCCCCTCACCCCGCTTGATCGCGTGCACGGCCCGCCCTTCTCGTGCCGTTCGTGTGCCCGCGTCGACCCGGGTCCGTCGTCCGTGGCGACGCCGAGCGTTCGGCCGGGCGGGCTGGGCCGTGTTCGGCCGGGCGGGCTGGGCCGTGTTCGGCCGGGCGGGCTGGGCCGTGTTCGGCCGGGCGGGCTGGGCCGTGTTCGGCCGGGCGGGCTGGGCCGTGTTCGGCCGGGCGGGCAGGGTGGGCGTGGACTATCGGGCGAAAGCGGCGTTGGGTCTCAATCAGGGCGAGAGCGGCGTGTCGCACTTGACTTTTTGTGGGCAAATCACGGAACGCAACGCGCTGGTCACAGCCGTATCGATACGGTTCTGATGACACGCACGTCGTCGCCACGACATTTCAGGGGCTGTCGGGCAGCTGTGACACGTGTGGCTGCGAAAGGATCGGTGCGACGAGATGACGGGTCCAGCCCAGACCGAGGAACGCCTCTCGGAGGTACGGTTCCTGACGGTGGCCGAGGTGGCCGCGCTGATGCGGGTCTCCAAGATGACGGTCTATCGGTTGGTGCACGGCGGTGATCTGACCGCGGTACGCGTCGGCCGCTCGTTCCGGGTGCCGGAACACGCGGTTCACGAGTACCTTCGCGGGGCGTTCTCGCAGACCGCGTGAACGACCGGCCCACAGGAACGAGGGTCGGGTAAACGGCGGGCGGGACGGGGCCGTGTTGGCCCCGTCGGAGCGGGCCGGTACGCTGGACCGGTTGGTTCCCGGGAATGTGTGCGCAACTCCACGCGCGCGCCGCTTCCGGTGCCGTCCCAGGTCCGGTTCCGGCCGCGCCCGCACTCCAGGCGCGCCCGGCTCCACTCAACAGGTTTCGAGAGGCTTTTCGTATGGGCTCCGTGGTCAAGAAGCGCCGCAAGCGTATGGCGAAGAAGAAGCACCGCAAGCTGCTGCGCAAGACCCGCGTCCAGCGTCGCCGTTTGGGCAAGTGACGGACGGCCGGGGGATCTCCCGGCCGTGACCGTTCCTTGCCGAACCCTCCTGAGGCCGCATCGAAAGGTGCACCCGTGGTGACCTCACCGCCCAGCGTTGTCGTGGTCACCGGAGTCAGCCGTTATCTCGGCGCTCGGGTGGCCGCCCGCCTCGCGGCCGATCCCCGGATCGAACGTGTCGTCGGCCTGGATCCGCACGACCCGCCCGCTCGCCTTCTCGGCCTGCTGGACGGCGTGGAGCGGATCCGGGCTGACGCGCGCGCGGCCACCGAGGCGATCGCCGGTCTGGGCGCCGAGGCGGTCGTGCACCTCGCGGTGACCAGCGTGCCCGATGCGGAGCACGGTGGCCGGGCCGCGATGAAGGAACAGAACGTCATCGGCACCATGCAGGTGCTCGCCGCCGCTCAGGGCGCGCCGGGCCTGCGCAAGCTGGTGGTGCGCTCCTCCACGGCCGCGTACGGCGCCTCCTTCCGCGATCCGGCGGTCTTCACCGAGGACACCGAGCCGCGCGCGGTGCCGCGTGGCCCGTTCGCCCGGGACATCCTCGACATCGAGGGGTACGTCCGCGGGTTCCGCCGTCGCCGTCCCGAGGTGGCGGCCACCGTGTTGCGCTTCGCGCCGATGATCAGCTCGTCCGCGGAGACCTCACTCACCCGGTACTTCGCCCAGCCGGTGGTGCCCACCGTGCTCGGCCGGGACGCCCGGATGCAGTTCGTGCACGTCGAGGACGCGCTCGAGGTCCTGCACCGTTCGGTGACCGAGGAGCATCCCGGCACCTTCAACGTGGCCGGCGCCGGCGTCCTGACCCTCTCCCAGGCGGTCCGCCGGGCGGGCCGGATCGCCCTGCCGCTGCCCGAGTCGGCGCTCTCCACCGGCGCGGCCCTGCTCCGCAATCTGGGCGTCGAGCAGATCGGCCTGGACCAGATCGACCTCTTCGTGCACGGCCGGGTGGTCGACACCACCCGGCTGATCCGCGAGTTCGGCTTCACCCCGCGCGGTACCGAGACCGCGTTCCAGGAGTTCATCGAGGCGCACGTGGCCGGGTCCTCGCTGACCGCCGACCGGCTCGCCGCCGCCGAGTCCGCGATCCTGGACGGCGTCCGCCGGGTCCGGGCCGCAGCCGAGGCGAGCCTGGCCGGGAGTGATCGCCCGTGAGTCAGGACGAGTTCCACGACATGCTGCCCGGCCATGCCGAGTTCCAGCTCCCCACGCCACCCCCGCCGCAGCGGGTCAACGGCCGCCGCCCGATCCCGGAGAAGCCGGCCGCGGAGAAACCGGCCGCGGAGGAGGCGACCCCGGAGAAGCCGACCGCGGACGCTCCCGCGGGGGAGCACGCCGAGGAGCGGCCCACCACGGCGGAGCACGCCACATCTGCGGAGCACGCCACGTCCGCGGAGGCGGCCGAGTCCACGGAGACCGTGACACTGGCGGCCGAGAAGCCCGCGCCGCGGGTCGCCCCGGTGAAGAAGGTCGCCGCGAAGAGGATCCCCGCGAAGAAGGCCGCGCGGGCACGACCGGAGACGCGTCCCGAGCAGCCCGAGAAGCCCGGCAGCGAGAGCGCGGCCGGGAGCGGGCGCGCGGCCGGGAGCCAGAGCGCGGCCGACAGCGAGAGCGCGGACGGGCGGGAGGACGCCGTGGACGTCTGGGACCGGCGGGTCGCCGACGGCCTGGCCTTCCTGCGCCGTCGCCTCGCCGGCACGTATCGGGTGGACGAGTTCGGTTTCGACGCGGAGCTCACCGACGCGGTCTTCCACCCGATGCTCAGGGTGCTCTACCGCGACTGGTTCCGCACCGAGGTCTTCGGCGTGGAGAACGTGCCGTCCGAGGGCGGCGGGCTGGTCGTCGGCAACCACTCGGGCACGATCGCGCTGGACGCGCTGATGCTCACCACCGCGCTGCACGACCGGCACCCGCAACGGCGCCACCTGCGGCTGCTCGGCGCCGACCTGGTCTTCCGGGTGCCCGGGATGAGCGAGCTGGCCCGCGCGGCCGGCGCCACCGTGGCCTGCAACCCGGACGCCGAGCGCCTGATGACCAGCGGCGAGCTGGTCGGCGTCTTCCCGGAGGGCTTCAAGGGTATCGGCAAGAAGTTCTCCGAGCGGTACAAACTGCAGCGCTTCGGCCGGGGCGGGTTCGTCTCGGCGGCGCTGCGGACCGGCACCCCGATCGTCCCGGTGGCGATCGTCGGCGCCGAGGAGATCTATCCGATCCTGGCCGACCTGAAGCCGCTGGCCCGGCTGCTCGGCCTTCCGTACTTCCCCGTCACGCCGACCTTCCCCTGGCTGGGCCCGCTGGGCATGATCCCGCTGCCGAGCAAGTGGATGATCCGGTTCTGCCCGCCGATCCCCACCGCGCACCTCACCGAGTACGCGGACGACCCGCTGGTCGTCTACAACCTCGCCGACCAGGTCCGCGAGACGATCCAGGCGACCCTGCACGAGCTGCTCCAGAAACGCCCGGACCCGTTCGCCCGGTGACGGACGTGACGGATGTGACAGATGGTCACCATCCCCTGGAGAGCATCGTCCGGATCGTCCTATAGTGACGGCTGAGGGGCGGCCCCGGAACTTGATTCCGGCACCGCCCCTCGCCATCTCTCACCAGACGTCCGGTCCTAGAACAGATCCTTCAGCAGGCTGTCGAGCGGACCGTCTTCCTCGATGTCCGCGTCGCCGGTCGTGGTCACGGCCGGCGTCGGCGTGACCGCGGTTCCGGTCGCCGTCCCGGTGCTCGCCACGGTCGCGCTGGTGGTGGCGGCCGGGGCGGTCGTACCCGGAACGGCGCCCGCGCCGGTGGTCGCACCCGGCTTGGCCGTCTGCCTCGGCGTGGTGGCCTCGCCGCCGTCCTTACCGCCGGTCTTGGTGCTCTTGCCGTTGTGCGGTGTGGTCCGGCCCTCCGACGAGGTGGCGCACCCGCGCAGCTTCGGGCCGAGCGTGTCCGATCCGGCCGAGGTGGGCGGGTCGCAGGCGAGCCCGGTCCGCAGGTTCTCGGTGCGGCCCGCGACGTCCTGGAGCAGCCCGAGCGAGTCGAGCGCCCGCTGCCGGTTGTCCGGGGAGAGCCGCCCCAGCTCCGGCTCCAGCGTGCTCCGCTGCTCGGTGACGAAGGCGTCCAGTGTCTCCAGCCGCGTGGCGTCCTTGTTGGTCACCGCCGAGCCGTTGATCAGGCGTACGCCCTTGCGGGTGTCCGTGTCCATGTCGTCCAGCACCGCGGTGAACCGGCTGGCGTCGCCGTCCATCTTGACCGCCTCGGCGAGCCGGTTCTTGGCGAAGTCCAGGGAGAGCTGGCCACGGGACGCGTTGGAGCCGGCGATCGCCAGCTGCGCGCGCTCGGTGGAGCGTTTGACCGTGTACAGGGCGTCGCCGGGTGACGCGCTCTCGCTCGCCGCGGAGATCCCGGAGACGGCCAGCGCGCCGGCGGCCACCCCGAGCACGATCGCGCCCCGGGTGCGGAGCCGGCGGCCGATGACCGCGCGCCGTCCGCCGTCCGGAAGGTCGGCGACGGGCTCCGGCCCGTCCCCGACGGCGGTCCGGCCGATGCCGTCCCGCTCGGCGGTGGCGACCAGCATGGCGCGCAGGCCGACGCGGAACTCGGAGTCGACCTGACCGGCGGGGCGTGCCGCGGACAGGCGGTGACCGACCGCCACCAGCTCGGCCAACTCCGCGTCGGCCCGGCCGCGGGTGTCATGCCGACGGATGCCGTCGGTGGACTGGTCGAGGAGCTCCGCGAAGCGCTCGGCGCTCCGGTGATTCAGGAAAGGGAACTTCACCGTGGGCACCTCCCCTCGCTCGTGGGTGTCCCGCCGGTCCGAATGCCGGCGTCGGCGGCCGGGCCGCGGAAGACGGTCCGGGGTCGCATCCGGACAAACGCGCGACACGCGGGTCCGGTTACGGGTGCGGGAAGGTGCCATCGGGTATCGGAGATCGACATCCGCGAGAGCCGGATCAAGACTGGAACCCTTCCGGCAGGAGCCGGTTGAGGGCGCGTACGGCGCGGTACTGCAGAGCCTTGATGGCGCCCTCGTTCTTCCCCATGGTCTGCGCGGTCTCGGCCACCGAGAAGCCCTGCAGGAACCGGAGCACGATGCACTCCTGCTGTTCCGGGTTGAGCTGTTTGACCGCGGTGAGCAGCGCGACGTTGGTGATGTGGTCGACCACCGCGGACTCCGGGCTGCCCTCGGGCCCCCGGTCCTCGCGGTCGGCGTCGAGCACGTCGCCGGTGGTGACCTCCAGGCGGTACCGGCCCGACTTGAAGTGGTCGGCGACCAGGTTCCGGGCGATGGTGACCAGCCAGGCGCCGAGGTCACGGCCCTGCCAGGTGAAGCTGCCGATCCGCTTGAGGGCCCGCAGGAACGTGTCCGACGTGAGGTCCTCGGCGAGCTGCCGGTTGCCGACCCGGAAGTAGACGAACCGGAAGACGGTGTCCACGTACCGGTCGTAGATCAGGCCGAACGCCTCGGACTCGCCGGCCTGGGCCCGTTCGACCAGCGCCCACACCTCGGCGGCCGGGTCGCCCCGGTCCGGCCGGGCCGGATGCTTGGGCGGTTCGGTCTCGGTGGGCGGCCCGGTCTTGCTCTGGGTCGGCAGGACGACGGTGTGCTCGCCGGGCGCCGTCTCGTTCTCGCCGAGGGTGGAGCGCTGCCCTGCGGTCGGCTGGGCCGGCGGCCGGGGCGGCGAGACGCGGTTGCCGCCGAACTTGCCGTTGCTGCCGGGCGGCGGCACCGAGGGGGAGTCGTTCAGGTGCCGGCGGTTGCCGGTACGCCGCGGGCCGTCCCCGCGGATGGCGTTCACGATCATTCCGTCTACCGACTCGCGCAGGACGTTCAACCCCTCGGACAGAGCGTTCTTGGTGGCGAGGACGTCGCGGCGGTACGGATCCTCCGCGTACACATGAGTCACTGCGCCTCCTCAACCCGGCGGGCCTGCGACGACCGCGAATCCGTCCCGCCAGACGGGGATTCGCCGTGAATCGGTGCTTTGTATGGCACAGCGGCCTCCTCGGGAAGAGGGTGGTCACTCACAACAAAAGGGGTGGGGCAACCCGCGCGAATCGCCGGTTGACCTCACCCGTTGGTGTGGAGCCCGTTACACAGATCGGAAGTATCGCCGGGTTCGGACACGGTGAGTCGCACACTGTGTGCGCTGCGCGTAAAGCCGCGAATCCGTCCTAACCGGCTCGTCAGTCGTGATCACCGTGGCCGATCGGCGTTGGTCCACGGCGGACGGGCTGTCCGGCCCTCCCCTGTCGGGTGGGGTTTGTGCCAGACTCGGGCGTCGTGGAGGAACCTGCCCGTGATCCGGTGGCCGAGGCTGCCGCACATCGACCGGACGCGCCCGCGCTGATCGCCGGTGACACCGTCGTGACCTGGGCAGACCTGGATTCCCGAGTGGACCGGGCGGCCCGTTTCCTGGCCGCGCGGACGTCGCCCGGCGACCGGGTGGCATCGGTGCTGGGCACTACCGTGGACTTCGCGGTGACGTGGTTCGGCACGCTGCGCGCGGGGCGCGTCGCGGTCCCGCTCAACCCCGGCTACACCGCCGACGAACTCGGCTTCGCGATCGCCGACTCCGGGGCCGCGCTGATCGTTGTCGGACAGAAGGGGCGGACTTCGGCTGCGGAGTGCGTACCGCAAGAATTTGATCTTGAAGAATTTCCCGACACGGCGTCAGCGCCGGCGGCGGTGTCGGAGAAGGATCTCGCGGTTCTGCTCTACACCTCGGGCACCAGCGGGCGGCCGAAAGGGGCCATGCTCACCCACGCCGCGCTGGCGGCGAACCACGAGCAGCTGGACCGGATCGAGCCGCCGGTGGTCGGCCCGGACGACGTGGTGCTGCTCGCGGTCCCCTTCTTCCACGCCTACGGGCTGAACACCGGGCTCGGCACGGTGGCGCACCACGCGGCGACCGGGATCCTGGCCGACCGCTTCGACGCCGGGGAGACGTTGCGGACGATCACCGAGCGCGGGGTGACCGTGGTGGTCGGCGTGCCCGGGATGTATCAGTCCTGGCTGCGCCTGCCCGGAGCGGCCGAGGCGCTGCGCGGCGTGCGGACCGCGGTCTGTGGCGCGGCGCCGCTGGACCTGCGCACCGCGGCGCGCTACCGGGAGGCGACCGGTCGCGCGATCCTCATCGGATACGGCCTGACCGAGACCGCCCCGGTGCTGACCACCACCGCGGTGAGCGACCGGGACAAGCTGGGCTCGATCGGCCGTCCGCTGCCCGGCGTCGAGCTGGCGCTGCGGACCGGCGCCGGCGCCGAGCTGTGGCGCGACGGCACCGCGTCGGTCGAGGAGGACCTCGCCGAGCTGGACCTCGCGGTGGCGGCCTCGGCCGGCACCGACCCGGCCGAGATCGTGGTGCGCGGACCGAACCTGTTCCGCGGCTACTGGCCGGACGGTCGCGGCGGCCCGGACCCGGACGGCTGGTGGCGGACCGGCGACATCGCCTACGCGGACGCCGACGGCGACCTGATCCTGGTCGACCGGATCGGGGAGCTGATCCTGGTCAACGGCTTCAACGTCTATCCTGCGGAGATCGAACGGGTGCTGGACGCGCATCCCCGGGTGACCGCCTCGGCGGTGGTCGGACGGCCCGACCCGGAGTCCGGCCAGCGCCCGCACGCCTATGTGGTCGCCGACGGCGATCCGCCGCCCGGCGTGACCGAGCTGCGGGTGCACTGCGCGGCCCGGCTGGCCCGGTTCAAGCTGCCGACCATCGAGCTGGTGCCGGCGCTGCCCCGATCGCCGAGCGGCAAGATCAGGAAAAGGGAGCTGCCTTGACCCGCCTCACGTTGATCAGCCGGAACGGGTGCCACCTCTGCGAGGTCGCCGAGCAGACGCTGGACCGGATCGCGCCGGGCCAGTGGACCCGGGTGGACGTGGACTCCTCGGTCGAACTGCAGCGCGACTACGACGACCGGGTCCCGGTGATCCTGCTCGACGGGCGGGAGCACGGCTACTGGCGCGTCGAGGAGGCGAGGCTGCTTCGCGACTTGGCCCGCCAGCCGGGTGAACCGCACCTGTAAATTGCCAGGGTGACAGCAA
Organism: Actinoplanes sp. NPDC051851; assembly: GCF_040681165.1. Taxonomy (NCBI): domain Bacteria; kingdom Bacillati; phylum Actinomycetota; class Actinomycetes; order Micromonosporales; family Micromonosporaceae; genus Actinoplanes; species Actinoplanes sp. NPDC051851. The sequence goes on from NZ_JBFAYF010000011.1 coordinate 172,324, forward strand.
AGCACCTGGTCTGGGACTGGAACGGGACACTTCTCGACGATCTCCACCTGATCGTGGCGTCGACCAACGAGGCCTTCGCGACCGTCGGCGGGCGCGTCATCGACGTGGACGAGCACCGGCGGGCCTTCCGCCGCCCGGTGGCCGACTTCTACGCCGAGATGCTGGGCCGCGCGGTGGACGAGGAGGAGTTCGGCCGGCTGGACCGGATCTTCCACGACGCGTACCTGCTGGGCCTGACCGACATGGCCCTGGCGCACGACGCGATGACCGCGATCACGAGCTGGACCGGCACCCAGTCGCTGCTCTCCATGTGGTTCCACAGCCAGCTGGTCCCGGCCGTGGAGGGGTATGGCCTGGCCGGCGTCTTCACCCGGATCGACGGGCTGCGCACCGAGGTGGGTGGCGACATGAAGGCCGGCCACCTCGCCCGGCACCTGGAGGCGCTCGGGCTGGACGGCGCGGACGTGGTGCTGATCGGCGACTCGCTCGACGACGGGCACGCCGCGGACTCGGTCGGCGCCGGTTCGGTGCTGTACACCGGGGGCTTCACCGACCCCATCCGTTTGCGTGAGTCCGGCCGTCCGGTGGCGGATTCTCTGGTCGAAGCGGTAAAGATGGCCATGTCACTCTGAGTCGATTGGCCCTGGTGACGTATCAGCGGTAATACTCGACGGGTCGGCTCGGCTAACACAGTCGAGTCGATCTTGTCCAATTGTCCCGACAAGATCGCGATTTGTGCACGCCTTCACAAGCGCCTACTCTGTGACTCCGACGAGCCCCGCTACCACAGCCGCCCCACGAGGGTTTCACCGGTATCGCACAGTCAGGGCTCACCGCAGGTCCGCCTCGTCGGCACGGAGTCAGATGAGCCAGCAGCGTCACGGAAGCACGCCCGGCGAGGCCGGTGTCGTCCCAGCCTTCCCGGACCTCCCGGAGGCGACGATCGCACGGCTGCCCGAATACCTGCGTGCCCTGCACCACCTGGCCGAGGCCGGCGCCGAAACGGTATCCAGTGAGGGACTCGCCGCCGCCGCCGGGGTCAACTCCGCGAAGCTGCGCAAGGACCTCTCCCACCTCGGGTCGTACGGCACCCGCGGCGTCGGCTACGACGTCGCGCTCCTGGTCGACCAGATCGAGTACATCCTCGGCCTCGACAAGAACCGGGCGGTCTGCCTGGTCGGGGTCGGCAACCTGGGCCACGCGCTGGCCGGCTACGCCGGTTTCGCCAGCCGTGGCTTCCGCGTCGTCGCGCTCTTCGACGCCGACCGCAAGAAGGTCGGCGAGGTGATCAACGGGCTCTCCGTCAGCCACATCGACGACCTGCCCCGGATCGCCGCCGAGGAGTCCATCGCGATCGGCGTCATCGCCACCCCGCCGCACTCCGCCCAGGCGGTCGCGGACGTGCTGGTCGAGTCGGGTGTGACGAGCATCCTGAACTTCGCGCCCTGTGTGCTGTCGGTGCCCGCCAACGTCGACGTACGCAAGGTGGATCTCGCCATCGAGCTGCAGATCCTCTCGTTCCATGAACACCGCAAGGCGTCGCTGACCGCTCTTCCCGGCGGCCGGGGCGACGCTGCGGGTAACCAGGAGGCAGTCGGGTCGTGAATCTCCTCAGCATCGGTGCGTCGTACCGCACCGCCGACGTCGCCGTGCTGGAGCGGCTCAGCATCTCCGAGCCCGCCGTGCCGGACATCCTGCAGAAACTGCTCGCCCAGCCGTACGTGAGCGAGGCGGTCGTCCTCTCCACCTGCAACCGGGTCGAGGTGTACGCCGCGGTCAGCGGGTTCCACGGCGGCCTCGGCGACATCTGCAACGTGATCAGCCAGTACAGCGGCATCCCGGCCACCGAGCTCGCCGGGCACCTCTACGTGCACTACGGCGAGGCCGCGGTCCGGCACTCGTTCCGGGTCTCCTCCGGGCTCGACTCGATGGTGGTCGGCGAGGCGCAGGTCCTCGGGCAGCTGCGGGACGCGTACCACGCGGCCACCGAGACCGACTCGGCCGGCCGTCTGCTCCACGAGCTGATGCAGCAGACGCTGCGGGTCGGCAAGCGGGCGCACGCCGAGACCGGCATCGACAAGGCCGGCCAGAGCGTGGTCACCGCCGCGCTCGAGGTGGCCGCCGAGCACCTCGGCGACCTCCAGGGCCGGTCCGCCCTGGTCATCGGGGCCGGCGCGATGGGCGCGCTCTCGGTCGCCACGCTCACCCGGACGGGTGTCGGCCCGCTGCGCGTCACCAACCGCAGCGTGGACCGTGCCGACCGGCTGGCCGAGGCGTACGGCGCGGTCGCCGTGCCGATCGAGGACCTGGCCACCGTCCTCGGCGAGGTGGACATCGTGGTCAGCGCGACCGCCTCCACCGAGCCGGTGCTGACCCGCGAGCGGCTGACCGCCGCGCTGGCCGCCCGGAGCGGGGAGACGCCGCTGGTCGTGCTCGACCTGGCGGTCCCGCGCGACGTCGCACCGGACGCCGCCGACCTGCCCGGCCTGGTCATCGTCGACATCGACCGGCTCGCCGCCAGCCGGCGGACGAACCCGGCGGCCGCCGAGACCGCCGCGGTCGAGCAGATCGTCGCCGGCGAGGTGGAGAACTTCCTCGGCTGGATGCGCGGCGCCGAGATCGCCCCGACGGTGGCCGCCCTGCGCACCCGCGCCGAGGACGTGGTCACGGCCGAACTGCGCAAGCTGATGTCCAAACGGCCGGAATTCACCGAGGAGCAGCGGGCCGACGTTTCCCGTACCCTGCATCGGGTCGTCCAGCAGCTGCTGCACTCGCCGACCGTGCGGGTCCGGCAGCTGGCCGCCGAGCCCGGCGGGGATCAGTACGCCGCCCTGCTGCGCGAGCTGTTCGATCTGGACGTGCCGCTCGCCGCCCAGGCCGACGCCGTACCCGAGATCGGAGGAAAAGCGTGACCGTCACCCCGCTGCGCCTCGGTACCCGGGGCAGTGCGCTGGCTCTCACCCAGTCCCGGATGGTCGCCGACGCGGTGACCGCCGCCACCGGCCGACCGGTCGAGCTGGTGCGCATCGTCACCACCGGCGACACCTCGTCCGCCCCGGTGGCCCAGCTCGGCGTCGGCGTCTTCGTCTCCGCGCTGCGGGACGCGCTGCTGGCCCGGGAGATCGACTTCGCGGTGCACTCGTACAAGGACCTGCCCAGCGCCGACTTCCCGGGTCTGCACATCGCCGCCGTGCCGCCCCGGGAGGACCCGCGGGACGCGCTGGTGGCCCGGGACGGACTGACCCTCGCCGAACTCCCGCCGGGTGCCAGGATCGGCACCGGAGCGGTACGCAGGATCGCGCAACTGCGTGCTCTCGGCCTAGACTTGCAGGTCACGCCGATCCGGGGGAACGTCGACACGCGTATCGCACGCGCGCTCGGCCCCGAGGCCGACCTCGACGCGGTCGTCCTGGCCCGGGCCGGTCTGAGCCGCCTCGGCCGGACCGCCGAGATCACCGAGACGCTGGATCCGATGCTCATGCTGCCCGCCCCGGCTCAGGGTGCGCTGGCGGTGGAGTGCCGGTCCGGCGACGAGGAACTGGTCGAGCTGCTGGCCGTTCTCGACCACGCGCCGACCCGTGCGGCCGTGGTGGCGGAACGGGCGATGCTCGCCACGCTGGAGGCCGGCTGCTCCGCACCGGTCGCCGCCTACGCCGAGCTCGCCGAGGGCGAGCACGGTGACGAGATTTACCTGCGCGGTGCGGTGATCAGCCCGGATGGGGTTCGAGCCATCCGGCTGTCGCGTACCGGAACGCCCGCCGGCGCGGCGGAGATCGGCAAGGCGCTCGCCACCGATCTCCTCGACGCCGGAGCCGATACCCTGATGGGGAGCACAGAATGACCACCCGCACCGCCCGTAAGCCAGCCGGACGCATCGCGTTCATCGGCGCCGGACCCGGCGACCCGGAGCTGCTGACCCGCCGCGCGTACGCGGCGCTGACCGATGCCGACCAGGTGGTCTACGACCGCGGCGTGCCCGACACCCTGCTCTCCGCGCTCCGCGCCGAGGCCAAGGAGGACGCGCAGTTCAGCCCGGCCGAGGGTGCCCCCGGCGACGTGGCCAAGGTGCTGCTCTCCGCCGCCAAGTCCGGCCTCTCCGCCGTGCACCTGGTGGCCGGCGACCCGTTCGGCCACGAGTCGGTGGTCAAGGAGGTCCAGGCGGTCGCCCGGACCGCGGTGCACTTCGAGGTCATCCCGGGCATCGGGCAGGCCGAGGGCGTCGCCGCGTACGCGGGTGTCCCGCTGCCCGGCGTACGCATCTCCGCCGACGTGGACGACGTCACCTCGCTCGACTTCGACGCCCTCGCGGGCGCGGCCCAGAAGGGCTCCTTCGCGGTCGCGGTGGACGCCGGCGACCTCGCCGCGGTCCGGGACGGCCTGCTGGCGGCCGGCGTGGAGCCGGGCATCCCGGTCGCGGTGACCGGCGACGGCACCGGCGAGACGCAGTACACGACGTCTTCCACGGTGGACAGCTTCGTCGCCGCGGCGCTCGGCTTCACCGGCCGGGTGGTGCTCACCGTCGGCGCCGAGGTGGCCGAGCGGGACGCGCTGAGCTGGTGGGAGAACCGCCCGCTGTACGGCTGGAAGGTCCTCGTCCCGCGTACCAAGGAGCAGGCCGGCGCGATGAGCGCGCGGCTGCGGGCGTACGGCGCCATCCCGTGCGAGGTGCCGACCATCGCGGTCGAGCCGCCCCGTACCCCGGCGCAGATGGAGCGCGCGGTCAAGGGCCTGGTCGACGGCCGGTACGCCTGGGTCGTCTTCACCTCGGTCAACGCGGTCCGCGCGGTCTGGGAGAAGTTCGCCGAGCACGGCCTGGACGCCCGCCACTTCGGTGGCGTCAAGATCGCCTGTATCGGCGAGGCGACCGCCGAGGCGGTGCGCGCGTTCGGCATCCAGCCCGAGCTGATCCCGGCCGGGGAGCAGTCCAGCGAGGGCCTGCTCGCCGAGTTCTCGCCGCACGACGAGATCCTCGACCCGGTCGGCCGGGTGCTGCTGCCCCGCGCCGACATCGCCACCGAGACCCTCGCGGCCGGCCTGATCGAGCGGGGCTGGGAGGTGGACGACGTGACCGCGTACCGGACGGTCCGGGCCGCGCCGCCGCCCGCCGACATCCGCGACGCGATCAAGTCGGGTGGGTTCGACGCGGTGCTCTTCACCTCGTCCTCGACCGTCCGCAACCTGGTCGGCATCGCCGGCAAGCCGCACGCCCGCACGGTGGTCGCGGTGATCGGCCCGAAGACCGCGGAGACCGCGGTGGAGTTCGGCCTGCGGGTCGACACCCAGCCGCAGAACGCGTCGGTCCCGGACCTGGTCGAGGCGCTCGCCGAGTACGCCCTCGAACTGCGCGAGAAGCTGGCGGCGATGCCCGCCAAGCAGCGTCGCGGCTCCAAGGTGCAGGGCCCCACGGCCCTCCGTTTCCGCTGATCCTCTTCAGGTGTGCCGGCTCCGGCCGGCACACCACAGGGAGCTGACGATGCCCTTCCCCGACGACCGTCCGCGCCGTCTCCGGCGTACCCCGGCGATCCGCCGCCTGGTCGAGGAGACCCGCCTCGCCCCGTCCGAGCTGATCCTCCCGCTCTTCCTCAAGGAGGGGCTGACCGAGCCGAAGCCGATCAGCTCGCTGCCGGGTGTCGTCCAGCACACCCGCGAGTCGCTGCGTAAGGCCGCGCACGAGGCGGTCAGCGCGGGCGTCGGCGGCCTGATGCTCTTCGGCGTCCCGGAGAACGAGAACAAGGACGCCACGGGTTCGGCCGGCCTGGACCCGGAGGGCGTCCTCAACGTCGGCCTCCGCGACCTGCGCGCCGAGCTCGGCGACGCCACGGTGATCATGGGCGACCTCTGCCTGGACGAGTTCACCTCGCACGGCCACTGCGGGGTGCTCGCCCCGGACGGCTCGGTCGACAACGACGCCACGCTGGAGATCTACGCCCGGATGGCGGTCGCCCAGGCCGAGGCGGGCGCCCACATGGTCGGCCCCTCCGGCATGATGGACGGCCAGATCGGCGTGATCCGTAAGGCCCTCGACGCCGCCGGCCACCAGGACATCGCCATCCTGGCCTACTCCGCCAAGTACGCGGGCGCCTTCTACGGCCCGTTCCGCGAGGCCGTCGAGTCGACGCTGCAGGGCGACCGCCGCCAGTACCAGCAGGACCCGCCGAACCTGCGCGAGGCCCTGCGCGAGGTCGACCTGGACATCGCCGAGGGCGCCGACATCGTGATGGTCAAGCCGGGCCTGCCGTACCTGGACGTGATCGCCGCGATCCGCGCCCGGGTGACCGTCCCGGTCGCCGCCTACCAGGTCTCCGGCGAGTACGCGATGGTCGAGGCCGCCGCCGAGAAGGGCTGGATCGACCGCGAGCGCGTCATCCTGGAGTCCCTGACCTCCATCAAGCGCGCCGGCGCCCAGATCACCCTGACCTACTGGGCCACCGAGGTCGCCCAGCTCCTCCACGACCGCTTTTAAGCCCCTCATGTCGTAGCGGGGTGGGTGGTGCGGACCGTCGCTCCCGCCGAGGGCCCCTGCGGTCCTCGCTGGCCGCTGGCGCGTCCAGAACGCTCAGTCCTCCGGGGCGGCGTGCGTGAGTGGTCGCGCTCGACGCGAGGCCCGTGCGTGGCCGGGGCCGTCGCGCGCCGCAAGGCTCTGGCTGGTGCTCAGGGGTGTCTCGCTTCGCTGAGACACCCCTGAGCACCAGCCAAAACCGCAACCCGGGCTCGGGCTCAGCTGGACTCCAGGCGCTGGACGAGCTGGGTGACGTCGGCGATGTACTCGAACCAGTCGCGGTCGGACTCGTACCCGAGCTCGGCGTTGACCTTCAGCATCGACTCGTTGTGCTGGGCGTTCCAGGTCTGCACCTGGCCGAGTCCGGGCTCGGCGCCGCGCAACTCGAACAGCATCCGGGCCTTGATCGCCCGGTCGATGCCGTAGCCCCGGTGCTCGCGGACCACGATCGTGTCGTACTGGTCGGCGCGCTCCGGATGCTGGGCCGGCACCACCACCTCGGTCAGCCCGGCGACCGCGCCGGTCGCCTCGTGGATGGCGAGCACGATGTACGGCTTCAGCCCCCGCCGGTGCAGCGTCTCCAGCGAGTCGCGCAGCCGCTGCGGGTCGGACGAGCGCGGCGTCAGGTCCAGGTCGTCCTCGTCGTGCTGCGCCTCGGCCTTGGCCCGTGCGTACGCCTCCATGAGCACGTCGCTCGGCCCACCGGGGTGGTACTCGATGCGGTATCCGGAGCCGAGGCCGTTCGCCATCGCGGTGAGCGCCGGCCAGTCGACCGTCTCCAGGTTGAGCACGCTGCGGGTCTCCACGTACTCCCGCTCGAAGCCCAGGGACTCGTAGAACGCGATCGCCGGGGTGCCGCCGATCGCCTCCACCCCGATCGAGGAGAAGCCCTCCAGGTACGCCCGGCGGGCGGCGACCGCGATCAGCTCCCGCCCCAGGCCACGGCGGCGCAGGTCGGGGCGGACCATCACCTCGAGCACGCCGATGTCGCCGAGCAGCAGGATGCTGACGTGAGCGAGGATCTCCCCCTCGCCCTCCGGCACCCTGTCGTCCTCGGCGATCCAGCTGATCCGTCGCTCGCCCGGCATGGTCTCGGCGAGGTAGTCCTTCACCTGCACGTCCCGCCAGGGTGGATCGCCAGGGAGGTCAGCAGCCAGGACCGCGTTCACCGTCTCCACGAGCGAGTGGATCTCGTTCGCGGATGCGGAGCGGGGATCCCATTCACGAATCCTCACCCGTACATCGTGCCGTTTACCTGACTTTCAGGGAAGTGCTGACCACGCAAAAGTACGTGGATCCTCACTGACCGTCGCCGGTGTGGCCGTTTTTGATCGGAAAGCCACCGGAATTCGGAAAGCCGGAATTCAGGAGCGGCTGCGGGTGCCGTAGTCGTCCGCGGCGGCGAAGACCTTCTGCGCGTACGGCCGGAGTGCGTTATACGACAGGATCGCCTCCCACCACGAGTCGGCCTTGGACATGTCGCGCCCGCCCTTGCAGAGGTACGTCGCCGCGGTCAGCGCCGCGTCGTCGATGTCGCTCGGGTTGGCCACGCCGTCCCGGTCCGCGTCGATGCCGTTCTCCCGCCAGGTGGAGGGGATGAACTGCATCGGCCCGACCGCCCGGTCGTAGGTGGTGTCGCCGTCGATGGTGCCCTGGTCGGTGTCGGCGATCAGCGAGCGGCCGCCCTGGCCGTCCAGCGGGAGGCCGTAGATGGTCGGCTGGGCCACGCCGTCCACGCCGAGGACCGCGCCGTTCGCGCTGCCGTGGTTGGACTCGATCTCCCCGATCGCGGCGAGCGTGGTCCAGCTCAGGTGGCAGGACGGGGTGGTCTGGCCGACGACCAGCTCGGCGTACCCGTACGCCTGGACGGCGACGACCGGGATGCCGACCTTGGTGCCGATCTGCTGGGCCCAGCCGGCGAGCGCGTCGGCCGGCCGGGCGGCGCTGGTGGTGACCGCCGCGGTGGGCAGCCCGGCACCGGCGCTGAACGTCGGCACGACGGCCGAGACGGCCGGCACCGCGGCGCTCGCCGTCGGGTAGGCCGGCACCGCGCTCGCCGAGAGGACCGGCGCGGCGACCTCGGCGGCGGGGGAGGCGTTCGCGGCGGGGGAGGCCTCCAGCGCCCGCGGCACCAGGTAGGCGCCCGCGGTCCCGGCCAGGCCGAGCAGGAGCACCACCACGACGCCGGGGACGATCACCCGGCCGCTGGGCCGCCGGGACCAGGCCAGGGCCGACCGGGGCGCCCGGCCGACCGCCCGCACGCCGCGCCGGGCCAGACCCGGCTGCCGGGGCGGGAAGACACTCTCCACCGGAGGGGCCGGCAACGCCGGGTTCTTCTGCGGCGCGGCGAGACTGTCCGCGCCCGGCGTGCCCACGCTCGCATCCGGCACGTCCGCGCCCGCATCCTGCACACGCGCGCCCGCATCCTGCACACGCGCGCCCGCATCCTGCACGCCCGCGCCCGCATTCGGCACGCCCGCGCCCGCATTCGGCACGCCCGCGCCCGCGGAGGGCGCGGTAGGCGATCCGGCGGCAGGCGCGCCCGTACCCGCGGCGGGCGGCGGGGTGGGCACGTCCACCGCGGGGGGAGGAACGGCGGCAGGGGAGGCGGTGGGAGAGCCGCCGGGTGTGGCGGGCGACGGGCCGGTAGAGGGTGCCGCCGCGCGCAACTCGGGCCGGTCTGCTGGGGTCTTGGGTGCCTCCGCCACGGGCACGACCCTACCGGGATCAGGTCGATGGCGGGGACCTCGGTGGCCGCCGATGGGAGACTCCCGGTGCGTGTTCGCCCACAGGCCGCCTACGCTGGTGCGATGCCGCGTTACGAGTTCCGGTGCCGCGCGTGCGGCGCCACCTTCGAGGTCAGTCGCCCGATGCGCGAGGCCGGCGAGCCCGCCGCCTGCCCGGACGGCCACGCCGACACCGTCAAGCTGCTGTCCACAGTCGCCGTCACCGGCGCCCGGCCCGGTGGCTCCGCCCCGGCCGCCCCCGCGGGTGGTGGCTGTTGCGGCGGTGGTTGCGGCTGCTGATTCTCCGGTACGGGTCCGCCCCCGCGCGGGCCCGTCTATCTGACTCGCCGTAGTCATTCAATCCGGTGATTCGACGGCCCGGTCGGACGGCTGCCCTGACGCCTCCGATCCGGCCGGTCACTGTGAGCCACGGTCCGCCGAGCGTCGACTGTGGTCACCGCGGAAATTCAATTCTCACTCTGAGTGCTCGTAATCTTGCTAAGCTCCGGCGAAACCTTCCTGCTCGCGCCGTTTACCCCATTGCCGGGCTGACACGTACGGGTACACCCGAACGGCTCAGCGGTTTTGCCCGAGTGCGTCGTTTCCGCGTTCGATCTCTTTCGTTACGACACGCGTAGTCCCGTATGCCAGCGTCGATTCGGTGGCCGGTTGTCCTTCGTAAGGGGTCGGCCGTGACGGGCAGATGGTTACCGTCCGTTTCTACGATGGGCGGTGACTCGGGGATACGGAAGCATGAGGCGCGACTTCCAAAGGGGGCGTTCAACCGTGTCGGGACGGCGCGAGCTACCCAGCGGCCTGGTGACCTTTATGTTCACCGACATAGAGGGCTCCACCCGGCTGGCCCGGATGCTCGGCGAGGCATATCGCGCTGTGTTAGGTGCACATCGCGCGGTGTTACGCGCTGTGCTGAGCGACTTCGGCGGTGTCGAGCTTCTGACGGAGGGTGACTCCTTCTTCATCGCGTTCGACGACGCCGGGGCCGCCGTCGCCGCCTGCGTCGAGGCGCAGCGGCGATTGTCCGCATACGACTGGCCGAGCGACGACGCGATGCCCCGGGTCCGGATGGGACTGCACACCGGCCGTGCCACGCCGATCGGGGTGGAGTACGCGAGCGCCGAGGTGCACCGGGCCGCCCGGGTCTCCGCCGCCGCGCACGGTGGCCAGGTGCTCTGCTCGGAGGCGACCGCCCTCGCGGTGACCGCGGCGTACACCGGCGCCGGTCCGTCCGGCCCGTCCGGCGTCACGGCCGAGACGCTGACCGCCGTGGACCTGCACGACCTGGGCGCGTTCCGGCTCCGTGGCTTCGACGACGACGAGCGGCTCTTCCAGGTCAACGCGCCCGGCCTGGACCGCGAGTTCCCCCGCCCGCGGACGGCCGAGGCACCCCGGCACAACCTGCCCGCCGAGCACACCTCGTTCGTCGGCCGCCGCGCGGAGGTGGCCGAGCTCGCCGAGCTGATCAGCCACCACCGGCTGGTCAGCCTGGTCGGCCCGGGCGGCGCCGGTAAGACCCGGCTCAGCCTCGCGGTGGCCGAGCAGGTCCTCCCGGCGTACCCCGGTGGGGTGTGGACGATCGACGCCGCGACCGCCGCGCAGGGCCTGCCCACCGTGCTGGCCTCGGCCCTCGGCCTGCGGGCCGAGCCGGGGCGGCCGATGATCGACACCCTGGTCGAGCAGTGCGCCGAGCGGCGGATGCTGGTGATCCTGCAGACCTGCGACGCCGCGCCGGGCCTGACCGCGCAGCTGGCGCACCGGCTGCTCGCCCGCTGCCGCCGGCTCGACGTGCTGGCCACCGGGCGCGCGCCGCTGGGCCTGCCGGGCGAGACGGTCTGGCGGATCCCGTCGCTCGCCCCGGCGGACGCGTTCGCGCTGCTGCGGGAGCGCGCCACCGCGGCCCGTGGCGGGCGCTCGGCCGAGGATGAGCCGCACCTGGCCGCCCTGGCCGCCCGGCTGGAGGGCTCGCCGCTCGCGATCGAGCTGGCCGCCGCCCGGCTCCGGCTGCTCCCGGCCGAGGTGCTGGCCCGCCGCCTGGACGACCCGATCGGCGCGCTGGACAGCGACTCCTGCGGCGAGGGGCGGCACGACAGCCTGCGCAACAACCTGGAGTGGTCGTACCGGAGCCTGGGCGGCCGGGCGGCCGAGCTGCTGCGCCGTCTCGCTGTCTTCGCCGGGCCGGTCGACCTGGACACCGTCGACTGGTGTGGCGAGGAGACGCTCGGCGCGCTCTCCGAGCTCGCCGACAAGTCGCTGATCGAGATGGTGCCGGGCCCGCGGTACCGGATGTCGGATCAGGTCCGGGCGTACGCGCTGCGCCAGCTCGCCGCGGCGGGGGACGAGACCGTGCTGCGGGACCGGCACCTGACCTGGTCGCTGCACACCCTGGAGACGGTGACCGGGGAGACCGAGGGCGCCGAGCGGACCGTCTCGCTGACCGAGCTGAGCCCGTACGTCGCGGAGTGGCAGGCGGCGCTGCGCTGGGCGGCCGGCGGTGGCGACGCCCGGGCCGGACTGCGCCTGGCCGGTGCGCTCGACCCGTGGTGGCGCGAGCACGGCGGCGCCCGGGAGGGGCGTGAGCTGCTGCGCCTGCTCTATCTGCGGGCCGGCGCCGACGCGGAGCCGGCCGAACTCGCCGGGGCGTACCTGATCCACGCCGGCCTCGCCGAGGAGAGCGCCGAGCGGGAGCGGTTCCTGCGCCTCGCCGAGCTCTCCGCCCGCCAGGCCGGTGACGCCGGGCTGCTGGTCCGGGTGCTGGTCGCCCGCCGGGTCCGGCTGGACGTCCGGAACGACGCCGCGACCGAGCGCTCCTGCCGGTCGGTGATCGCTCAGGCCGAGCGGGCCGGCGCGCCGAACGCCGCGCTCCCCGCGGTGCTGGCCCTGGCCGAGCTGCTCTGGCGCCGGGACTCGCTGGCCGACGCCGCGGACCTGCTCGGCGCCGCCCGTCAGCTGGAGGCCGCCTGTCCCGAGGATCGCGGCCGCCGGGCGGTCGACTGGATGCTCGGCATGGTCGCTCTGCGCCGGGGTGACCTGATCGCGGCCCACGACCACCTGGTGGTGGCGCTCCGCTCCCGGCTGCGGCACGGTTTCCGGGGCGCGGCGGCGGACGCGGTCGCGGCGATCGCGGTGCGCTGTGCGCTCGGCGGCGACCACGCCACCGCGACGGTGCTCTTCGGCGGGGCGGAGGCCGCACGCGGGGCACGGCGTACCGAGTCGTTCGGCGGGTTCTGGTCGGCCCAGCAGACCGCGCTGCGCGTCGCGCTCGGGGACGCGGCCTTCGACGAGGCGTACGCCGACGGCGCGGGCCTGGGCTTCGACCGCATCGTCGCGATGGCTCTCGCCGTCGAGCACCCCGACCTGGAGGACGGCGCCGCCCGTTTCGCCCAGCTCAGCACCCCGGCCAACTGACCCGCCGTCGCGGTTCTGGCTGGTGCTCCGGGGTGTCTGACGCTTGATCCTCCACCTTGAACTGCTGCTGCACGAACCAGCCGGTCGGCTCGTCGG